>JAYYBT010000082.1:0-6442 GCA_036162675.1 Thermoplasmatota archaeon | reverse complement strand
ATCATGGCTTGATTCAGCCAAGGATTCACGATGCATACCGTTGCTGGTGGTGTGCCGCTTCATCTTCCGTTCGAAATCCAGTCGCCAATCCTTTTCCGACCATGCTCCGCTGCGAACACAGATCATGTCGCCCAACCAGGACGTTCCTCCTTCAAACCACCACAGCAGGTCGGTGTGGACTTCGCTTTGGAGGTCGTAGTCGAGGAAACACTTCGGACGAAGGCGTTTGACGTTCCACTGATGCAGGTATTCGTGTGAGAACAGGCTGACGAGGTCTCGGTATTCGTCATCATGTCCGGGGAAGAGACAGTTTCTGGGCATCATGGACGTTTGTGAATTCATGTGCTCCAAGCCTCCTCGCCCGGTGTCCGTCAGGTGCAGGACCGTTGTGTAATCCGGCCAATCCGGCACCCCGAACAGGGCGTGGTGTTCTCTGGCGATTTTTTCCATGTCGTCAATGAAGGCTTGGAGGCGGTCAGCGTTCGGTTGATGGCCACCGCTGTCCCACCACTTGAAATGGTGCGTCCTTCCATCAATGTCGTGGGTGATGGCCTTGTTTGGGTTGACCTCCATGATGCTGTCCAAGAGGAAATCCCTGCCCAATGCCGTGAACGACCATCGGCCGTTCTCCTCAACCTTGGATTGGTTGACCAGCGTCAATTGTGTGGCTGGCGTCCATGAGCCCGGGGCAAGGAGTTCAACGCTGTGGAGCAGGTTCAATCGTTCGGGGTCAATGCCTCGCTCTGGCCAAAACCACGTGAAGGGCGGCATCAAGTGGAGGTGGGTGGTGTCCAGATGGTTGGAGCGTACCGACAATTCCTTGGCCAGCAAAGTGTAGGAAATGGAAACTTCGCTGCTTCCTTTTCGTAGGGCGACCGAAACACCGTCCACGCCGACCCGTTTCCAGGTTAATTCTCGGCCTTCTTGGTCCATCGCTGAGAAGTCGAACATGTGTTGAATGGGTTCCCGAAGAAAATACGAGCCTGGAACCCAGCGAGGGAACCGAAACACAAGGCGTGTGGAGGTGAACGGCCCCTCGATACGCAGACCTGCTCGCAAGTGGTGTTGGGCACCTTGGGTGGCGTCGGCAGTGAAAGTCAGCCCTGAGGCCTCTCCGCTCATGATGAAACTTCGGATGCGGCGGTTGATAGGTTCTCGCACGCCACCTTCAGGAGTTCTTCGTCCGTGGAAGCCAGCAGCGCCTCTGCTTGCTCGATGACATTCGGCTCGTGTGCTCGCCCGATGAGGCGTTCAAGGAGTTTTGACCGCTCGATGATGTCAAGGCGCTCGTCGTTGATGAGTTGCCACCGAAGTTCATCTTCCTCTGCACCTTGCTTGAGGACCCAACGTGCGACCGGCTCCAGCATGCCCGAATCCATCAAACTGGACAGAAAGGGGTCAGAACTGCTCTTTGCATGTTCACGAAGGTGGTCGCTCATGGCCTTGAGGTGCTGGCGTTTGAGGAGAGGCGTGAATTCAGCCAGGCGGTCTGGAGCATGTTGGCCAACCCACGCCAGAATGTTGACGGTTTGGAGGTTGGCTTGAAGAAAAGGGATGAGCGCTTCAAGTTCCACATCGATGCCCTTGCGCAAGACCGTGTCCAAAGCGGCGGAACGAACGCCGTCATTGTTGTCCTTTAGGGCGGATTTCAGGCCGTCTGTCGTGAGCGAAGGGTGTTTCATTCCCATGAGGCGAACCGCATCGTTTGGGTGCGTTGACAGTTGTTCAGCAACGCTGCTCTCATCAAACAGGAGAAGTGCACGGGCCGCTTTTTTCTGCACCACACCGTCCTCATCCTCAAGGGCCGAAAGGGCGAGTTGTTTGCTCTGGTCTCCCAACTGGACCAACAAGTTTGCACCGGCCCTTCGCACCTCCAGCGAAGCGTGTTCCAGCAAGGTCGAGACAGCCTCTGGTCCAGCGTGAACGGCCCACTGCCTATACGCATCAAGGGCTTTGGAAACAAACCATCCATCCTCGTCGTCCAGGAGGGGTTTGAAAGCTTCAAGGACACTTGGGTCGTCCTGTTCAAATAAGGTACGAACAGCACGTCGGCGAGTACGAACATCCCGGTGTTTGAGACGGGCCATGGCTCGCCCGATATCGTTCGCCATGGTACGGGGACTGCCCCCTCCCTCATAGCCTGTTGCGTTGGCATCAACGCATTTCCAACCAAGCGAAGAACAGGATGATGGGCAGAAGGTAGAACAGACGACGATGCATTCGGTGGGTCGCTTCCATGTGTTCAATGATGGACGGCGGTAAGACTTCAATCGACGAGGCGGTTCGTCGACGACGGTTAAGCGCAACATGCTGTTCAATGTAGGCCAGCACCGTGCCGCGAAGTTCGGGGTCCCTGCTTCTTGATTCACCACGGCCGACGATGTACCGAATGGGGTGCTCATCGGTCAATCCCAAAGTTGCGGCAACGATGGTCAGCGGTTGTGTGGAATTGTGAAGGTCAATTCGAACCGTTCGGCCATCGCTTCGTACATGGCTGAGCACCCTCCATTTACCCTGGCCTTCATTGAAGGGTTTCAACAACTCTCGAAGCGCCTCAATAGGGTCTTCACTTGAGACTTGAGGGGCTCGCCGCAATCCAAGGAACGGTCCCAAAAAGATGGCGCAGACCACCGGGGTGATGCACATCAATTGCACCAATTGAACAAGGGCGTCGGGCTGGGTCAAGGCGGAGACGACAGCGAGTGAAAAACCGAGGAATAAACCGATGAAGGCACCGGCCTGAAGGCCTGTTTTGAGGCCGATGCGGGGGCGCTCATCCTCGGCCATGGTATCGGTTCGGAGGCTTTCGGGAATTGAAGGCTTGCTTGACTGTGAAAAGAATCAAAAGGTTTGGAGGGTTGTTTTGCTCATGGAGCGCAACGGCCTCCTCGACCGGAAGCGAGAAGCAAAGGTTGGCAAATGGGTCTTGGGCGTCTCCTTGTTCTTCCTCGTTTCTTTTTTCTTGGCCCCCCTCACGCTTGAACGGGGTACGGTCGGACCCATGGAGGGACGAGCGAACGCCGTAGATTTCTATGATGAGGAGGGCTTTGGGTCCAACGGAAATCAGAATCAAGTTCCTCACGAACATGAGGGTGAAGGGAATCACACGCACGTCTTGTTTTCGTGGATGGATGTGAATCCTTATGCTGCATTTATCTACTCCTTTGGCGATGTGAATTGCCATCAGAAACACGAACGTTCGTGGCAAGTAAATGAAAACCAACTTCCAGTGTGCACCCGCGATGTTGGCATTTTCTTTGGGCTGTTCATGGGGGGTGCCATCTTCTCAAGGCGGGGTTGGAATCGGTGGACGGTGCGAGACACCTGCCTTTCCCTGTTGCCTGAACAGATGCTTCACAGCGTTTACGCTAAGAATCAGCGCACGCTGCTTTGGCTGGCCTGCGGTATGTTGCTTTGCCTTCCACTCATCGCCGATGGCTTCCTTCAGTTGCTGACGTCTTACGAATCCACCAACCTCAAGCGAGTCTTGACGGGCATTCCCTTCGGGCTTGGACTTGGCGTGCTGATGTGTTCCATGTTCTCTGCTCGTGCAGAAGCTTTCGTTGGCGCAGGCCAAGTTTTGTTGCCAGGCAACGCCTCGTTCACATTGGTTCGCAAGAGCGATCAAGAATCCGAGTGATTCGGTGGTTCAAGGGACCACCACGCACAGAGTTCCTGTGCCGTGCTTGGCAACGGGCAACCATCGTGCCCGCTGGTGAGAATGGCCAACCTTTGGTTGATGTCATGAACGGCCTTCTTCAGCGGCGTTGCGAGGTCTCGTCCTTCCTCGACGTGGAAGATTTCCTCCAGAGCAGCGGTCCATGCTTTGTCTTGGTTGGCCCTCCGCCAAGAAGCGAGCTGGGTACGAAGCGGCCACATAGCGAGGGTGAGGCGTGCAAAACCAAGGCGTTCTTCTCGGAGTTTGAAGAGTTGAGCATCGCTAAAGGGCGTATGATTTTGTTGCTTATGCACCCAGTTTTCTGCCAGCAGCCACTTGATGAGTCGTTGCGTGTGCCGTTGGGTGACCATGCGGACGGGCCCGAGTGCTGCGTGAAGGCGGGGGACTTCGCTCGAACCCACCATCAGTGAGAGCGTGCCGAGGATGGACCAGCAAGAATGAGCGAGCGGTGATGCGGGAACATCGTGCTCTTGTGCAGAGGCGACCGGCCAGTTTTCCTCGGCCTCTCCCATCCACTGCGCTGGTGATTTTCCACCCAACCAACCGATGTGAATGGCGGTCTTTTCTTGCGGGGCCCCGGGAAGGCGTCGTTGCTTTTTCACGTCCCGAACCAAGGCGTTCAGCAAATTACGGTCCACTTCGTCCCTGTCAACGTTGAGCGGTAGTGGCTTTTTGTTGAAGAATCGTCGGAGTTCGGCTCGTAATTTTGTCTTCAACTCATCAAGGCCGCCCTCGTTCATGATGGGGCCAACAACGCAACACTGGTTGAAGGGCGATGGTACAACACCCGTGTCTCCAAACAATTCATGGAAACCTTGGCGTATGGTCGTTTGAATTTCTTGGGTTTCGAAATACTCCTGCTTTTGGCTGGTCATCCTCAAGGTACCCGACTTGATTCGTTTCATCGCTTTCTTGGGGTCGCAATCAATCCAGAAAACCAAATCGGGAATCATCGCTGCAGCGTTCATGCTGGCCACTTTTTCCAGGCCCAAATCACCCACAACCCCTTGGTAGATGAGCGAAGAATGGATGTTCCTATCGGAGATGACCACCGCCCCGCTGGCGAGGTGAGGGCGGATGAAGGTGTGGGAGTGGTCGAGGCGGTCGGCAGCGAACAAACCCGCTTCTTCAAGTGGCGTTTTGTTGCCGAGTTTGACCGATTGCAACGCCAACTTTCCGAGTTCGCTGTGCCGCCGGGGCTCGTGCGTCATCACAACCTCTGGAAAGGGAAACTCGTTCAACAATTCACCGAGAATTCTGGCGGCTTCGCCCTTCCCTGACCCGTCGCCACCTTCGACACAGATGAGGTACATGCTCAGTCCTCTCGCTGGTCTTCAAAGTCCTCTTTTGCAAAGAGATTGACGATCATACCAAAGAGAATGAGCGCCGGTCCGACGATGATGAGGCCACGACTGAAGAGAGCGCCTGCGGCCAAGTATTGGCTTCGGCGGTAGTGCTTTCCTCGACGGATTTCAGCGGCTGATTGCACGCCCAACAAGGCTGTGCCAATGGTCAATATGCCGATGATGGTTGAGAGGCCGACAGCGTTGTCAAGGGTCCATCCTGAAATTGATTGGTCGTCGCTCTCTTGCCTTGTTCCGTTTCCTGGCTTCATGGTGACCGGGTCGAGGCCAACATTATCGGGGACAAAGGTCCGTTCCACGGTGGTGTAGCCCTCTTTGGAGAACACGATGATGTGCACATCTTGTTGCACATTGCTCATCGAAAAATAGCCAAAGGCATCGGTGGCTGTGGAGTTGAGGACAGCTTTTGTGGTCGCATCAAGGAGTTCAACGGACACGTTTTCCACACCGTTTCCGTCAACGTCTTCAAGCGCAGTACCGGAGATGTCCACGGTATCGCTCTCGGCGAAGAACGAGGTGTTGAGCAGTTCGGAGGGGTTGCCTTGGAGAATCAAGGCCCCGCTCATGATGCCAAGGAGGCTGCCGATGAAGATGAGCGCTGCTGCAAGGTTTCTCCACCGGTCTGCGTCCCGGTCGATCATAGCGTACCATTCATCCTCCGCTTCGGTGGTGGCGGATTCAATTTCAGCCGTGCTGACCACGAGTTCGTCCTCGACCTCGCCGGCGAGTGCGGCTTCTTTTTTCGCCTTCACCCTCGCACGAAGGGCTTCCATGCGCTGTTCGCGTTCAGTGTCCATGGTGCCCTCCTGTTCCGGCCAGTGCGTGCGCGGATAAGACCTCTTTCCTTATCCACCGCGTATATACATCAGGGTTTTCCCTTCCACTCAACGACCAAAATCAGTCCCAGAACAGAAAACAGCCCAACAGCAGCCAACACGGCAAGGCTCTTGGAGCCCGTATCGTCTTCAGATGCTGTGTTGCTTGGGGTTTCGTTGGGTTCGGTTGTGTTCTCGGCACGCTCATTGTCCTCTGCGATGTCAACAAAGGCGTAGGTGCGTAAGCCGAGTTCAACCAACCTTCCCACGGCGCCCAATGATTCAGCGCTGACTTTGTCGGGTGTGTCTTCCATGGTGTGCCAATAACTTCCGAAGGTGTAGGGCTTGGCCTCGCCGTACGAGGTGTCCATGATATCGATGCTCGGGATGCCGAGCTCATGAGGGTGGACATGGTCATCCAGAACACCCACGAGCGTATCGTATTGCACGATGTCTTCGCCAGCAGAACCACTGCAATCAACGGTGCCATTGACCATGCCGAGGTCCGTTGCGAGGTCGACAACTCGCGATTTCAGCGTGTCGTTACCCGGCAGGATGTTGTGCAGTTGAAGGTCGGCATCACC
>JAYYBT010000081.1:0-5221 GCA_036162675.1 Thermoplasmatota archaeon | reverse complement strand
TGTGCTTGATTCCGACAACGACAACGATGGATGGCCCGATTACATTGAAATCGACCGAGGGTCAAACATCTACGACGATGAGGAAACGCCGTTTACGATGTACTTTGGCTCAAACACCGGTATTTTCTACACGGGCGGTCTTGGTCCAGGTTCGTTCAGCTTTGAATACGATTCAGATTACACAGAACTCTCGGTTTCCGTGGTCAGTGAAATCGTGTTTGAAGAACTGGTCATTCCGCTCCTTTTGGTCCCAATTTATTTCGCCGTCTTTCTCTCGCGTCGTCGTGAATTCGGTCGTCTTCTCAAGGAGATTGATGCTGCAAAAACCATTGATGTTTTGCGTGATATCGAGGCCGAGGTCAACGAAGCGGTCAAGCAGCGCAGCATCAAGGTCTACCACGGACTGGTGTTGAGGAACGCGATTGAACTCAACGAAGCCGAGTTCAACGGAGAGTGCATTGAAGAGGAATAAGAGGCCACAGGCCCCCAATTATCAAAGAGTCCATGGACTACGGCAAGGCAGGGACGACCATGGTGGGCGATGAGCATGTTTCGATGATTCCTGCGCCTGAAGGAAAACGGTGGTCCGCCAGCGTCAACGGTCAGCCATACGAGGTCCTCGCACCCAGCAACGCCGTCCTGCTCGATGTGCTACGAGACAAGGTGGGGACGCTTGGTGTGAAGCGAGGATGTGATTTGGGAACCTGCGGTTGCTGCACCGTCATGATTGACGGAGTTCCAAAATTGTCTTGCCTCACCCTTGCCGGACAAGTTCAGGGCGCCGATATCATCACGGTTGAGGGTCTTTCAGACGGTGCACATCTCGCTCCAATCCAAACGTGTTTTGCCACCCACGGTGGTTCCCAGTGCGGCTTTTGCACACCTGGTTTCTTGGTCGCCTCACAGGCTTTGCTCAACGAGAACGACAACCCGAGCCGAGAGGAAATAGCCTGCGCGTTTGAAGGCAATCTCTGCCGTTGCACTGGTTATCAACAAATCATCGACTCCATTGAGGCCGCTGCTGCCATTCACCGCGGGGACGTTGCCGCACCCGCGCCTGCGAGCGACCCCCATCCCGATCCACACCCATCCGGTCCAGAGGAGCCCACGATGCCGCCCGGCCATGCGAAGTGATCACCATGGGAAGTTATCGTCAGCAACCGGGCGCGTCCTCATCAGAGGTCCGTAAAGACGGCAAGCGAGTCGCAGGAAAGCAAGTCTTCCCTCCACCCGGCTCGGGAGGAAGCGAGCCTCAAATGCGTCCAAGGGATTTGGACTTCATTCCGGAAACGGTGGGTGGCAAAGAGCCCAAACCAGCAGGCGACCACATTCACGACCGAGACCGAACCGGAACCGTGGTGGGCAAGCCCATTCCGCTGGTTGATTCAAATGCAAAAGTGACCGGTCAGGCATGGTACGGCGACGATGTGCGCCTGCCGGGCGAACTGATTGGCAAAATCCTTCGCTCACCTCATCACTATGCACGCATCAAGTCCATTGACACAAGCCGTGTTGAAGCCCTCCCCGGTGTCATTGCGGTTTCCACCGGCCAAGATGCACCCAATCGGTTTGGCGTTCTTCCGGTGACCAAGGACGAGCACGCTATGGCGGTTGAGAAGGTTCGGCATGTGGGCGATTTGGTCGCTTGTGTCGCCGCCGTTGATGAGGCAACCGCCATTGAAGCGCTTTCCCTCTTTGACATTGAGTGGGAGGAATTGGAACCGGTGTTTGACCCCAAGAAAGGTCTTGAGGACCACGACGAACCCATTCACTGGCGCGGAAAGTACCACCTCGCTCGAACCAACGTGCAAAAGCGTGTCTTCCAGGAATTCGGCGACCGTTCGCTGGTGAAAACGCCGCATGCATCATCCCATGGCTCTTGGACCATGATGGGGGTTCACCACGGGTTCACTGAACCGCATGCCGTTGTGGCCCATTGGGACCCGAACGGACGACTTCAGCTCTACACGCCTCAACAAGTGCCGCATTACACCCACCGTGCACTCTCGACGGTGTTGGATGTCCCCATGCACCAAATCAACGTCATCCGCACCTTCGTGGGTGGGGGCTTTGGTGGAAAATCCGACCCCTTCCCTCACGAGATGTGCGCTGCTCTGTTGGCTCGCAAAGCGGGCCGCCCCGTCCGCATCACCTTTGACCGTGAGGAAGTCTACTGGATCAACCGCGGCCGCCACCCAAGCCACATTGATGTGAAGATGACGGCCGATGATTCGGGACGTATTTCTGGCTTTGATATCGATGCCCTCATCGACGGCGGTGGCTTCGCTTCGTTTGGCCACGTCACTTCGTACTACAACGGTGTACTCGCCACCGCGCCCTATGAATTGGGTTCCTTCCACTACACGGGGGCGCGCGTTTGGACGAACAAACCGGCTTCAGGTGCCATGCGAGGCCACGGGGCTGTCAACACTCGGTGTGCGGTTGAGGTCGGTCTTGACGAGATGGCTGAATCGATGAACGTCGATCCTATCGACTTGCGTTTGGCCAACTTGCTTCCACCCCATAGCCGCACCATCAGCGGCTTCCGAATCACCTCAAACGGGATGCGAGAAGCCCTTGAACGGGTTCGTGAGGGCTCCCAGTGGGACAAAAAATTCCGTCAACTTCCTCTCGGGAAGGGCATCGGTATCGGCTGCGGCTTCTTCATTTCAGGCTCAGGCCTTCCCATTCATTGGGATCCGAAGAATTTCCCACACGCCACGGTCCACATCCAAGTTGACATGGACGGCGGTGTGACCGTCCACACCGGTGCGGCTGACATCGGTCAAGGGTCGACCACGGCCGTGGCTCAAGTGGTGGCAGAGGTGTTGGCCTTGCCCATTGAAATGGTTCATGTTCGCAGCCATGAGAGCGATACGAGCCCGGTGGACCTCGGATCCTATTCAAGTCGTGTCACCTTCATGAACGCCAACGCAGCCATCCGTGCCGCCATCGGTATACGCGACCAACTGCTCAAGGCCGCTTGGGACATGTTGGGCTATCACCCGAACGTGTTGGTCCTCAACGACCGCCGTATCTACTACAAACACGACCCCGCCATCGGTGTGTCGTACCTTGAAGCGCTTCACAAGGCCCAGGCCGACACCGGTGCGCTCATCGCCCGGGGTGCCTACCGCTCGCCCCCGATGGGCGGCGTGCACAAAGGTGCAGCAGCCGGGCTTGCGCCTGCTTATTCCTTCTCGGCTTACGTTGCAGAGGTTGATGTTGACGTTGAAACGGGATTGGTTTCATGCACCAATGTTTGGGCCGCCCACGATTGTGGAAAAGCCCTCAATCCGCTGGCGGTGAAGGGGCAGATCATCGGCTCCTGCCACATGGGTCTTGGCCAGGTGCTGACCGAGAAGATGGTCTACGGGCGAACCGGTCATCTGCAAAACGCCAACCTCTTGGAATACAAAATCCCCAGCGTCCATGAAATGCCTCATGTTGAAGCCAT
This sequence comes from Thermoplasmatota archaeon, assembly GCA_036162675.1. Taxonomy (GTDB): domain Archaea; phylum Thermoplasmatota; class Poseidoniia; order Poseidoniales; family Poseidoniaceae; genus Poseidonia. The sequence continues at coordinate 1,764 of JAYYBT010000081.1, read as the reverse complement.
CATCGTGGAATCCAGTGACCCCGAAGGTCCGTTCGGTGCCAAGGAAGCCGGCGAAGGCCCCCTTCTGCCGATTTTGCCCGCAGTGGTCAACGCCGTCTACGATGCCATCGGTGTCAGGCTTCGAAACCTACCGCTTACGCCCGACGTGGTCTACGCTGGCATCGAGAAGCATGTCAAACAAAACGGGCTTGAGGATGCCGAAGCCATTGAACCACCTCGGCTGAAGCACGGGCCGCTTCAGAGCGTCCTCGTTGCTCGCAGCGATGAACACCGAGAGCGAGACCGTTTGCGGCAACGAAGCGAGGACACCTCGGCCTACGTGAACGGCGTCTTGTTCGGCTTCGACCCTGACCGCCCCTTGGCTGAGCAGGTCGACGGATGGCGGGAAGCGGATGAACCACTCCCCGAACAGTTGGCTGAACTCGGCTTTGCAGGTCGTGCGTGGCTCAAAAAGGAACAACGCCACATGGGAGGTGATAACTGATGCTCATGCCTCCGTTTGAACTCCATCACCCTTCCTCGGTTGGCGAAGCCGTGGAACTCGCTGCTTCCCTCATGGCCAAGAACGAGGCCTTTGACTGGGTCGCTGGCGGAACGGACGTTCTTCCGAATTACAAATGGCGCATCAATCCGAAGCCGCACGTGATTTCACTTGCCGGCATTGAAGAAGCTCACGCCCTCTCTTCCCGAGAACTCGGCTGCATGGTGCCTCTTTCCTCGCTGACCACCGAGAATGACGTTCACCCCTTGCTGGTGCAGGCTGCCTCAAAAGTGGCCTCTTCCTTGATTCGCAAGAGCGCTACCGTGGGCGGGAACCTCTGCTTGGACACCCGGTGTTTCTGGTACAACCAAAGCGAAGATTGGCGCCGTTCCATCGATTGGTGCCACAAAGCCGACTGCGGAACCGGCGCAGATTGTCGCGTTATCCCCAATCAGAACACCCTTTGCGTAGCGACCTACCAAGGCGATTTAGCGCCCAATTTCATGGTGCTTGACGCCTCGGTGGTGCTCATCGGCCCAGAAGGTGAGCGCACCATGCCGCTGGTTGATTTCTACGAATTGGACGGCATGAAGAAAAACGTGCTCAAGACGGGTGAATTCCTTCTCAAGGTCGTGCTACCAGAAGAGGCTGCTCAACGCAAAGGGTGCTATCAAAAACTCAGAGTCAGGGACTCATGGGATTTCCCAGAGGCTGGTGTGGCCGCATCATGGGTGCCTGGTCAAGCCTCAAGCCTGCTGGTGGCGAGTACAGCGCTCGAATCCATTCCCCGCTTGCACGCCGAACAAGTGGAAGAGCACCTTGCAGCGGGCGACCTCGATCCAATCGCACTGGCAAAAATCGTTCAAAAATCGGTGAAACCGGTCAACAACACAGCGCTCCCGCCTCGTTATCGTCGAGCGATGGTAAAGACGTTGACCAAGCGAGCCCTCTTGGGTATTCTTGAGTGAGGTGAAGATGTGAGGTCAAAGGTTGCAATCATGGTGAGCCTTCTGGTTCTCATGGGGCTTCCTGCCGTTCAGGCCCAAGACATGCAAGGCCCTTCGTGGGAGATGGGTTGGGTGACCGATGTTGACCCGAAATACGTCGTTGACCTTGAAGAGGATTGGGACTTAACAGGCGAGTTGGTCGTCTATGTCTCCAACGATGGTCCTGCTGCACTGAATTTGGCCTTGTCATACGAGTATGACGAGGACGGCCCGTTCTCGTTTGACGGCCCCGACAACCTTGAAGTTTCAGGAAACACGAACGACACCTTCACCATC
>JAYYBT010000080.1:0-10211 GCA_036162675.1 Thermoplasmatota archaeon | reverse complement strand
TCAGCGTGCACTCACCTGCTGAGCAATGCGTTCACCGATGAGGGCAAACCGCTTGACCCAAAGACCATGGCGGGGACCTTGAGGATTGTACCCGTGGTCAACCTGCCCGGCTACCGCATGAAATCACGGTACTTCCCCGATGGCCGAGATTTGAATCGTCAATTCCCCGGCGACCCAACAGGTTCCACCACGCGGCGGGTCGCTGCACAAGTTTGGAACCATTTGGTTGAGGACAGCGACGGCATCATCGACCTACACAGCGCAGCAAAAGGACGCAAGAACATGCCACAAGTTCGGGTTGACTTGACACATACAAGTTCATACTTACTTGCGAAATCTTTCGGTATTGAAATCATCCTGGATTCCGTTCCGCCAAAAGGAACCCTGAGGAGAACGGCCAACAGGGCGGATATTCCAGTCATCACCTACGAAGGCGGTGGCGCCGATACCTTGGGCGACCAGTCAGTAAAGGTGGCCGTTCACGGTGTGATGAACGCCTTGCGCTCGATGCGCATGGTGCCTGGCAACCCGCAACGCCCGAAATTCCGTATCATGGCCAGCGGCTCAACGTGGCTTCGTGCCGGGGAAGGAGGCCTGTTGGACATGTTTGTCCAAGCGGGCAGCGTGATGCGAGAAGGTGAGGTTGTGGCGACGATTTCAGACCCTGCAACACCCGGTATGACCGTGGACATCGTGGCCCCAGAAGATGGCCTCATCATCGGTGCAGCAACCAATCCGTTCACGGCTGCAGGCATGCCAGTTGGGCATTTCCTCCCCATCTCCAAGCACTTTGGCTTGCCTGAAGAGCAAATCGATGAGAACGGCCAGTTCATCGTGAACGGAAGCCTCGAAGAACGCGTTTGGCGAGAAGAGCATGAGGTCAACGAAGTTTCGCTTGAAGGCGAATGGAGCGGCGGCACCGTTGACTCAGAATGGGTTGGCTCAAAACCGACGAGTGATGAGCGAGACTTCGAAGAAGAAGGCGCCTGATCACGATGCCGTAAACGCAGCAACGGCCGCGTGAATCTCCTCATCCATCATGTTCCTCTTTTGGCCCTTGGCCACTTCGAAGAGATGGGCTACAAGGTCATCCTCGGGCTCAATACCTTGCTGTTCAAGCCACCAAATGATGTTGGAACGACCGGACATGTGCCCAATTCGAATGACTTGCTTGAGGCCAAAATCACCGGCAGGCACACCGGAATACACACGGTCAGCAAGCCAATCGTCGCCTTTTCGCATAGCCTTGATGACCGCAGAGGCGTGCACACCCGTGCCCGTTTCAAAGGCGTCCTCGCCAAAGACCGGGTAGTTTCGTGGCAGCGGGACTTCGATGTATTCGTTGGCTTTCTGCATGTAGGTGTCAAGCAAGGTCAAGTCATTGTCGATAACGCCCATGAGCTTGAGATTCACCAACGTTTGGTCAAGCGGCGCATTGCCTGCACGCTCGCCAACGCCCAGGGCTGTTCCGTGAATGACATCCGCACCTGCTTCAACAGCAGCGATGTTGTTGGCCACGCCCAGCCCACGGTCTTGGTGTCCGTGCCAGTTGACCTCAATGTCGCGGCGCTGATAACCAGCGTCCTTGATGACCTCTTCGTCGATGAAGGCGAGGAGTTTCTTGACGCCGTTTGGCGTGACGTGTCCGCAGGTGTCGCAGACGCAAAGGCGGCGGACACCGAGTTCCATGGCTCGCTGGTAAATCATTTTCACATCTTCAGGATTTGAACGCGTGGTGTCTTCGGTCACGAACATGACCGGCACATCGTTTTCTACGGCAAAGGAGACCGCTTTTTCCATGGTGGTCATGAGTTTCTCCATCGTCCAACCTTCGGTGTACTGTCGAATCGGGCTGGTACCGAGGAAGGCGGAGGCTTGGATTTCCATCTCATGCTTGGCCTGCATCTCAACCAGCGGTTCGATATCGCCCATGAGGGTCCGAACGGCCGCTCCGGGTCGAATGGCGTAGTCGTTTTCGCGGATGTGGGTGAGCATGGCGTCGATGTGGGACCGGTGGAACGGCCCGGCTCCTGGCAGACCCAAGTCAACCTTCTGGAGCCCGAGTTTTTCCATGTAGCTGAGCAACTCAATTTTTTGCTCGATGGTTGGGTTGCGTGCACTGGGGCTTTGCAGCCCGTCCCGGAGGGTTTCATCATCAAACCAAACGCCGTGCGGGTGGTTTGATGCATCGCGCTTGAAGTCGTACTCAACCGTGTTCCAATCGTAAATCAAAGAACGCTCGTCCATCAATCTCACCGCCGGAGTGAAGACCCCCAGCACGCTTGAGAACATGCCTTCCCGTTTGAATGCGTCGCTTCCGCCTCCTGGAGAGGGTGTTGCGCTGGAGCACGTCAAGCGTGGTTTCACTCTTCTTCGCCGAGCACTGCATCCTCTTCGGCTTCTTCATCGTCAACATCGAGAAGCGAGGCTGAAACGCGGGACGAGAAGATGATCTCATCGGTAAAGCCGCCCTTTTCCTTGTTGCGAAGCTCCATCACTCGGGTGCCTCGGGTGGATTTACCGCTGGTTTCCTTGGTTTGAGAGACTCGAATTCGAATCATCATGCCCGACTTGGTCAACAAGAAGAGATGGTCGTTGATATCAGGAATGGTTCGTACGCTGATGATTGAATCGCTGTGCTCTTCGTCCAATTTCATGGTTCGAACACCCTTTGCGCCAGGCTTCGTTCGGCGGTATCCATCGGTCACCATCTTGGGTGAGCCATCATCCTCGACCTTGAGGTTGCCTTCGGCGTCCGTATCCTGCTTCTTTTCCGCCGTACCCAAACGACTTCGCTTGGCCATGCCGTACTTCGAGATGGTCAGAATGTGCTCATCTGAGCTCAGCATCGCCACCATACCGGCCACAACACCGCCGCCGGAGCCTTTTCTATCGCCCACCTTGATGCCATACACACCACCGGAAACGCGACCAGAGGCCCGAATATCACCACAATTGAACCGTGAAGCATAGCCAGCCGTGGAGATCATGACGATGTCGTGCTCGTTGGTCGCTGAGCGAACGTTGACCAGCGAATCGCCTTCGATTTTGAACCGAAGAGCATACTTTCCATTGCGGTTGATGCGAACGTATTCCGAGAGGGCGGTTTTCTTGATGAGTCCAAGACGTGTTGCAAACAGCAAGTAATGGTCCTCCGGCTCCTCGAGCAACTCTCGTGAGATGGGGAGAATGCTGACGATGTTCTCGTCTTCACGAAGGCTTTCCAAGAGATTGCGAATGTGGCTGCCACGCGATTGCCGGCTGCCCAAGGGTGTTTCCCAAGCTTTGAGACCGTAAACACGACCTTGGTCGGTAAAGATGAGCAGGCGGTCCTTGCTAAAACACGCCGTGATGAGTTGCGGCGTATCTTCGCTCTTGGTGGTCACACCCTTCAGGCCACGACCGCCTCTGTTCTGCGTTCGGAAGGTCTCCACAGGTGTATGCCGGACATAGTTATCCTCGCTGAGGGTGATAACGATCGCCCGTTCTTCAATGAGGTCCTCTCGGTCCATGGAAAGCGGCATGGGGTCGATGAAGGAACGGCGTTCATCGCCGTGGCGGTCAACCACTTCAGCCAGTTCTTCTTTCAAAATCGTCAAACGGCGAGGCCGTGATGCGAGAATATCCTCAAGATCGGCGATGACGAGTTTCAATTCTTCGTGCTCGTCCTGAACCTTGGAAACATCCAAGCGACTCAGTTGGTAAAGACGACGTTCAGCGATGGCTTTGGCTTGCGCTTCGCTGAAGTCAAAGGGCGAGATGCCAGGCATGGTTTCGTCGCCTCGAAGAACGGCTTCGAATTGTTCGCGACTGGCGCTTGCCTTGCCCACGGCCACAACATCGTCAATTCGGTCTTGTGCCTTCACAAGTCCTTCGAGGATGTGAGCACGAGCCTGCGCTTTCTCCAAATCAAACGCAGCACGTCGTTCCACCACCGATTCCCGGTGAGAGACATAAGTGTGAATCATGGTCGAAAGGTTGAGCAAAACAGGGCGGCCGTCCAAGATACCCATCATGTTGGCCGAATAGGATTCTTGGAGCCGACTGGACTTGAACAACTGGTTGAGCACAGCGTGTGGGTCGGCGTTGTTTTTGACCTCGATGACGACTCGGATGCCTTCTTTTGAGGATTCATCTCGGATATCACGAATACCGATGACGACCTCTTTGTTCACGAGGTCGGCAATCTGAACGAGCATATCGGCCTTCTTGACCTGGTATGGAATTTCATGCACCACGATTCGCTTGCCCTTCTCATCATCAAAGACCTCGCACTTTGCACGCACGTGGAATCGTCCTTTGCCCGTAGCGTACATGTCGACGATACCGTCAATGCCGTGGATGGAGGCACCGGTGGGGAAGTCCGGACCTTTTACGTGTTGCATGTATTCGTCTATAGAAATATTGGGCATGCCTTCGGTGCCGGATTCAAGGATGGTATCGACGTGAAGGTTGACCGCACCAGCCACCTCTGTCAGGTTGTGGGGTGGAATACGCGTGGCCATACCGACCGCAATACCGTCGCTGCCGTTGAGCAACAAGTTGGGGAGCCGTGCTGGCAAAACAGAGGGTTCCTGCTCGGAATCATCGAAGTTGGGCTGGAAATCAACGGTGCTCTTGTTGATGTCGTCAAGCATGTGCTTGGCAATCCGGTCCAAGCGACTCTCGGTGTACCGCATAGCGGCCGGTGGGTCGCCGTCAATCGAACCGAAGTTACCTTGGCCGTCAACGAGGGGATAGCGAAGGGAAAATTCCTGAGCCATACGGACCATGGTGTCGTAAATTGACTGGTCGCCGTGCGGGTGGTATTTACCCATGACTTCACCCACAGAACGGGCGGATTTGCTGAACTTCTTATCGGCCGTGTGGCCGCCTTCGAACATGCCGTAGAGCACGCGACGGTGAACGGGCTTGAGGCCGTCCCTGGCGTCTGGCAAGGCTCGCCCAATGATAACGGACATTGCGTAATTGATGTACGAATTCTTCATTTCCGTGTTCAACGAATGGTTCAGGATGATTTCTCCTGGACCAGCGTCGCCTTCGTCGCTTTGTTGTGTTTCGTCCTCAGATGTCAAGGTTGGTCACCTCCTTTGCGTGTCGCTCGATAAAGGCCCGACGTTCGGGGACGTCTTCGCCCATGAGGGTCTCAAACATGCGGTCGGTTTCTTCCGCTTCCTTCACCGTCACCTTGAGCATGGTGCGAGTTTCGGGATTCATGGTGGTCTCCCAAAGCTGCTCAGGGTTCATTTCACCAAGACCTTTGTAGCGCTGAACGCCGATTTTGGCTGCAGGATTGTCGCCTCTGAGCTCATCGATGATCGCATCTCGCTCTTCATCACTGAACGCATAGCGATTGATTTTGCCCTTGCTCAACTGGTAGAGCGGGGGCTGTGCGATGTAGACATGGCCTTTCTCGATGGCCGGTCGCATGAAACGCCACAGGAAGGTCAGCATCAGGGTTCGAATGTGAGCGCCGTCAACGTCAGCGTCCGTCATGATGATGAGTTTGTTGTAGCGCAATTTTTCGGTGTTGAAGGCACCCTCGTCGTCTTCGTTATTGCCCACGCCTGCGCCGAAGGCCCGAATCATGGTTTGAATTTCGTTGTTCTGGAAAACCTTGGCGACGTTGTGCATTTGCCGCTCAACATTGAGGATCTTTCCTCGAAGCGGCAAAATGGCTTGAGTGCGCCGGTCACGACCGGTCTTGGCCGACCCACCTGCAGAATCACCCTCAACGAGGTAAATTTCGCACTCCTCTGGCTTTCGAGATTGACAGTCTGCAAGTTTTCCTGGCAGGCCGCCCCCTTCAAGGACACCTTTTCGGCGGGTTAAATCCCGTGCTTTACGGGCCGCTTCCCGAGCCTTTGATGCCAGAACAGCCTTATCGACGATGAGTTTTCCAACCGATGGGTTTTCTTCGAAGAACTCGTTCAATTTCTCATAGACCACCGTTTGAACAATACCGGCAACCTCACTGCTGACCAGTTTATCCTTGGTTTGTGAGGAAAAAGAGGGGTCCGGGTGCTTGACGCTCACGATGGCGACAAGCCCTTCACGCACGTCATCGCCGGAAAGACCGTCATTCTTCAGCAAATTTTTCTTCTTTGCATAGCCGTTAATGCAGCTGGTCAGGGCGCCTCGCAGCCCCGACATGTGCGTACCTCCATCCTTGTTGCGAATGATGTTGGTGTAGCACTGGATGCTTTCGCTGAAGGCATCGGACCACTGAAGTGCGAGTTCAACGGTGACAGGACCCTTCTCAATCTCTTTTTCACCGGCGATGAGGATGGGGTCGGGATGGAGCGTTTCTCGGCGTGCATTGAGTTGCTTCACGAATTCAGAAATCCCGCCTTCGTAATGGTGCTCAACCTGATGCGCTTCGTCCCCTCGCTCGTCGGTGATGACGATTCGAAGTCCTGCGTTGAGGAAGGATGTTTCCTTCAGCCTGCTATCGATTTGGTCAAAATCAAATTCAATGATGTTGGTGAAAATGGACAGGTCGGGCTTGAAGGTGATGGTGGTGCCCGTGTCATCGCACGTCCCGATGGTCTCGAGGTCTGAGACTCGAACGCCCGCCTCAAAACGCTGCTTGTAGACGGTGCCATCACGATGAATCACCACCTCCATCCACTCAGAGACCGCGTTCACGGCCGAAACGCCGACGCCGTGCAAACCCCCGCTCACCTTGTAGGAACTGTTGTCGAACTTGCCGCCTGCGTGGAGTTTTGTCATGATGACTTCGGCCGCTGAAATGCCGAATTCGTCGTGCTGGTCGACGGGGATGCCGCGACCATAATCTCGCACGGAGAGTGAATGGTCGGGGTGCAAAACGACCTCCACCGTATCGTTGAATCCGGCCAGGTGTTCGTCAACGGAGTTGTCGACAACTTCCCAGATGCAGTGGTGCAGGGCAGAGCCGTCGTGTGGGTCGCCGAGGTACATTCCCGGGCGTTTTCGCACGGCTTCAAGGCCTTCGAGAACTTGGATGCTGCCTGCGTCGTAATCTTCGCTCATGAATTCACCTTCATTTTGGTCAGAAACGGCGTGCTGCGGCTCGTTTTAGAAACGCAAACTTGCCTTTTTCCTCCCCTAATTTCTACTGCTCGTTACGGGGTATAAAGATACCCCAAATCACACCACAAAAACGAGGTATTGCGGACCATTTTTCACCCCCCAAGGCCGAACATAATCCGGTATTCTTCCACGTTGCAAAAAAACTGGTTTTGTTGCGTGAAAAATAAGGGCTCTGCGAGGAAACCCTGTTGCCTCCCGATGCGTGAGCGTTAAGAAGAGGGCACAAATGGAGCGGTCATGGCTGACCCAAAAGTGTGCGTCTCGTTGGAAGGCACGACCGTGAAGGAAATGGCAGATGAAGCCGCACGAGCCAACTTGGCCGGTGCCGATTTTGTCGAAGTCCGCTTCGACCGTTTGTACCTCAAGAAACCTGAAGCAGAACCTGTGGAAGACGAAAACGGCGAGGTCAAGCACGTCATGCCTCCCGACAACGAATGGCCGGTTCGAGACATGGACAGCATTGACGTTGATGAGTCCATTCAAAGTTTGAAAGAGAGCATCCCCCTCCCCGTCATTTTCACGGTTCGCCCCAAAGAAGAGGGAGGCCATTACCCAGGGGATGAAAGCCAGCGAATCGCTGTTCTCGAGAAAGCCATTGCCTCCGGCGTCAATTCCATTGACCTTGAGCTCTCCATTGAGGATGGGGCTCGCTCTTCTCTCGTGGAGAAGGCCACGACCGGCAAGGTCAGTATCATCTCCTCCATCCACAACACATCGACCACGCCCAGTGCTGATGAATTGGTGAGCATGGTCAACGAAAACGCCAAGGAAGGTGAAATTTTCAAGTTCTGCGGCACGGTAAACGACCACCAAGACGCCCTCCAAATCGTTGAAGCCAGCCACGAACTCAAGACCTCCTCTCACGCCTACGCCATGATGGCGCTTGGCAACGGCGGCGACTGGGCACGCCTTCACGCCCCTGTTTTGGGCCAGTCCCTTGTCTACGCCACCTTGCGTTCAGAGTTCAAACTTTCAAACAAAGGACTCGTGAACATCCGAGACCTCAAGAACGCCTGGACACTCATGGAGTACTGAGGTCGTCTTCGGCCACCGACTTCGCCTCTTGTTCAAGGAAGGGAACGGATGCCTGTTGCGTAGGGGCCCCTTCACCCAAGCCGGCTTCCATGTAGCGTTTGTTCAACACCACCGGGACGACGATAACCGCAGCCAAAGCGACAAAAAGCGTGAGTGGCACGGTCCATGGGGGAAGAAGAGCCGTTCGCTCAACCGGAAGCACAGTGACATCAGCAACCAGAACGCCGTTTGTTGGACCTGCATCGCCATCGTTGGTGTTGTCCCATGCATCGATAACCAAGTAGAAATCTTGCCACTCTGAACCACCAAAGAGGGAATTGTACACCTCTGGTCCGTCCATAGCGATGGAAAAGGTTGCTTGCTGGGTGGATTCGTATTGGTGAACGTCCCGGTAGCTCTGCCATCCCAGCGGGTTGAAACTTCGCCACTCGGGTGGAACGTCGCTCAAGAGGTTAGAATCGCCTCCGGCAACATCCCAATCTTGCCACCACCATCCCCCATGCATCATGCGATAGACTTCTTCGTAGGAATTGTACTGAGCGGTTGTCATGAGGTAAACATCCGCCTGAACAGGTACCGTTTGATTGTCGACCAGTTCATACAGCGATACGCAGAACGTGGTTCGGTGGGCACTTGAAAGGTTGAAACGCAGCATGCCCGAACTATCGTTGCCAATCTGCAAGGTAGCGTATTGCCCGGTGGTCAAGGGTTCAAGCACCGGTAGCGGCCGTATTGGATTGTACATCCACTGCTCTTCGGGATGAAGCACTGGGTCCCATTCCTCGCCGTAGCCGCTTTGTTGCTTGGCGTCGCCTTCGCCGTCTTCTTCGTAGTAGACGTCTTCGTACATGTACGGCCCAACCCAGTTGGAAAACGGTACGAGGGCCAGACGTTGGGCCGTGGTGTTCCAGTCGGGAACGGCTGCTTCGCCCTCGCAAGCGGATGCTGCTTGGACGGGTTGAACCGTACCCATTGAGGACGAGAACACTGCGGTGATGAGGATCAACAACATCGCCTTGCTGCTCAGTTGCATGCCACCACCGAAGCCTTGTCGTTGCCGCCGGTTTTAGGACATTGCCTCAACGACGACGGAGTGGACGAACATAACCGCTGTCATCACTGCGCCGTTCTTCCTTTGACAGTATCTTCGGTGCGGGCGGCGGCATGTGATGGTCCATACCAAGCAAACCGCCTTGCGTTTCAACGTGCTCGATGTCCGTGTAGGTCTCTGCTGCCTCCTTGGCCTCCTCTTCCAGAGAAGAGGGTTCTCGCATGACCAACCAGCCCAGCACGAGTGCAACGACGATCAGAGCGATGAACGTGGCCAGTTCTGAGCCCGCATCAGCGAGCCAAGATTTCCATTCGTCTGCGCTGAAATCAGACAGCGAAGGTGGCCCTTCTGGCTCCGGCACAACCTCGATGTCCTCGGTCAATGTGTCGCATTGGCCCATCCCGTCGCACACCTCGATGAGAACGGTGTAAAAGCCCGTGGCGTCCCATGTGTTGATGGTTCGCACCGATGAGCCAGCGATGGGTGTCAACCAATCGTTCATCGGGTCGCCGTCTTCGTCTGCATCGGTTTCAATGTCAAAGTCCCACCGAACCGTGACCTGCGTCAAAATGGTCTGATTACGGTCGGTGATGGACCCGTCGTTAACGTCATTGTCTCGGTAAATCTCCATTTCACTGCCTGCTTCAGCATCGAAAACATCAGCGTCAAAGGAGATGGAAGAGCCAACAAAAATATTCTCTGGAATATAGATTTCGCGAGCCTCGGGGGGATGGTCAACGATGACCGTGAAGGTCTCTCGAGAAACATCCCCTGTTCCAAAGCCGTCTCTGACGGTTAAGGACACGATGTAGGTTCCTGGCAGCGTGTAAGCATGCCATGGCGTGGCTTCATGCACCAGCGGCGTTGCATCACCGAAGTCCCACGTGTATTGGACCAAACCGTTCCAATCGGGGGATTCCGTTTCAAAGGGAACGTATTTTCCTTCAAACTGCCGATCACCATCTCGGGTCCCTGATGAATCGAAGTACAGCATTCGTTCAGGAGCCGTGACCACCGCACCGTCTTCGTTGAAGGTGTGGGACCAGTCATC
>JAYYBT010000079.1:0-6851 GCA_036162675.1 Thermoplasmatota archaeon | reverse complement strand
TGAAGAACAGATGAATCTCCTTGAGGAAGTCCAAACGCTCCTTCCTGAAACGGAGTTGATGCTGGTCAGTTCCAAGGCTGATTTGCTCCAGCCCCCTCCGCCGATGTGGGACGAGGTCAAGGCCTCAGAAGAGGCATGGCGAGACGAAGGGAGCGAGGGCGAGCCTGAACTTCCCCTGCTGATGGACGGCGAAGGACGTGTGTGTTTGTCCGCCACCGAGAACGTCGGGCTGGACGCCATGCGATTGGAAATCGTGCGCAAAGTGAAAGCAGCCCGACCCAACAACCCCATGGAATTGCCAGAGGGTTGGTACCGACAAGATGTGTGATCACATCGTTTCGATGGGTACGATGCCCAAACCGACCATGCCTTCGCGCAATGTGGTTCGTGCAAGTTCGGAGACGGCGAAATAAAACGGGTTCACGGTGCCCTCGTCGATGATATAACAGTCTCTATAGAACGAGTTGTAGGCCGTGGATAATTGCAACATGTACTCGGCGTAAAGGTTGGGTCGATGTTCCCGGACCACCTTGGCCAATCGGTCGTCGTGAACAGCGAGCATCCGGAGGAGTTGGACCAACCCATCGGGCATGACCTGGTCGGGAATGGAGGGTGGAGGCATCCCGTCGGCAAACGAGGCATCGGCCTCCAGAACTTTTCGCTGAATCGAGCAAGCGCGAGTATGGCTGTACATGATGAAGGGTGCTGAACCGGCTTCGAAACTCAATGCGTCTTCCCAGCGGAAGGTAAAGCCCTTTTCGGGGCTGACGCTGATGATGTTGAACCGGACGGCCGAGGTGCCAACAGCTTCGGCGATGGTGGCCATGGCATCAGCGCTCAAGTCGGGCCTTCGCTCTTTGAGGACCTCCACGGCATGTGCGTGAGCCTCCTCCAACAGGTCGTCCATGAAGACGACGTTGCCCCGACGGGTGGACATTTTTCCTTCGGGGAGTTTGATGAAGGAATAAAACATGACTTCAGGACGACGTTCACCAAGTTCCTCAAGGGTGAGCCCGACCTGCTGGGCTTGCAGTTTGTGGTCTTCGCCCAGCACGTTGATCAGTTCGTTGCATTGCGTCCATTTCCACTGGTGGTAGGCGATGTCTCGCGTAGCGTAGAGGGAGGAGCCGTCGCCTCGGCGGTAGAAGAATTCAGTCTTACCTTTGAGGCCACGTTGTCCCAAATCCAAGAACTGAGCACCGTTGTCAGCGACGCCATTGATGTCCAACGAGCCCAGCGTTTCCATGAGTCTGGCGACATCACCGTTGGTGACAAAGACCGACTCTTTGGTGAACCGGTCAAAGCCAATCCCCAGTCGCCCAAGTGTCTCAAGCATGCCGTCAAGGACGGGTTGGTAGGCGTTTTGAAAGGAATCAAGGACGGCTTCGTCGCCGTGCTCGCTGGCATGAACAAGGTCGCCAATGGCCTTCTCGATGGCCTCGCTCTGGTCGCTTTCCTTTCGCATCAATTGGGCGGCTTGGTACCAACGCACACGTTGATGGTCGGCTTTGTCCACCCATTGGGGGTTCGCTGGTTCTCGCTCAGCGAGCAAAGTTTCCACATCCTCGCCGGACATGTTCTCAAGCGCCCATGCGAGCACAGCCACTTGTTTACCCATGTCATCGACGTAATACTCCGCCGTGACGCTGTCGCCCCACAATCGGTGCAAGCGCACGAGGGTGTCGCCAAGGATGGCGTTTCGGGCTCGCCCAACATGGAACGGGCCGTTGGGGTTGGCCGAAGTGTGCTCGATGAGGACTTCTCTTCGAGAGCCGCTGGCCATGTGGCGAACATCACCGCCGAGCAGGCGACCTGCCAGCCAAACGGGGTTGGCTCGGATGTTGAGATAACCGTTGACGGCGTTGACATCGTGAATGGCTTCGTGTTCCGTCATGGCCTCTTTGACCTGCTCTGCAATGGCGACGGGCGCCATGCCGAGGGCCTTGGCAAACGGGAAGCAGGGCAGAGAAAGGTCGCCTTGGTCAGTCTCTCGAGCAGGTTGCAACATGCGCTCGACCAGGCTTGCGTCAACGCCCAAGGACTCCAATGCGGCCTCAACGAGAGGTTGGATTTCGGATTTCAGCAACTCCATGACATCACCTCACATCATTGGATAGCGCAGAATGGCAGCGAGCCCACCGAAGCCATGCATCAGTTGTGAGCCCTCCTCTGTGTCAACAGAAATATACGTAACTTGCGAGTTACTCTCTTCTGCGAGTTGGCTGAGAGCGTCGATGATGGAATAACTGGCCAGTTCCCGAATAGAATCTCCAGATGCATCGCACGAGGGGCACGAAGGCAATTCTTGTTGGCGCGTGAGGCGTGCTTCCCATTTTTCATCTGAGCCATGGCCGCACTTCTTACAACTCAGCTCAACGATGTTGCCTCGTAGACCTTCTGAAATCAAAAGGGTGTCCACGGCGCCTTGGGTCAAGGCTTGCTTGATCATCATCTCACCGTAGGTGGCTTTGGGATGGGCACGAATCAATTCCTCAAGGAAGCGGTTCATCATCTGTCGTTCGGCGTCAAGTTCGATTTCGCCCATCAACTGTCCAGCGTTTTCAACCAGTTCCCGAACCCCGGATTCGTTGGAATAACCGACATCAAACGTCGTTTTGGCGATTTTCTTCGCGATTTCATGGTGGAAATATTCGTTCTTGACGACGAAGTCTTTGGTGGCACCCGGCCCACCCACGATGACGGCCTGGATGTTCTCCAAATGAGGCAGCCAGTAGGAAGAGGCGTGTTCTGTGGCCCGCTTGAAGAAGTTGTGCGCCGCTTCTTCGATGAGCCGCTCGAAACGTTGGGCGGATTGACCACCTTGGCGGTGCTTGCCCATGATGTTGGAGACCAGGTGCTCTTGGACATGTATTCGCTTTCCTGTGGCGATGCCGTAAGCGGCCTCTGCTCGGTCAATCACGAACAAGGCGTAGGATTTTTTGTCGACCAGCATTTCTTCAAGTTGTGTTAATTCAAATCTTGAATCGCAACGGTACCTGAAGGAAACAAGCGATTGAGGTGGGTCTTCCACCACGATGTTGACCATCCGGCTCTTGTTGTTTCCAATGATGATGGAACCCACGAAGATGGCCAAACCGTTCTCTCCGGGTGTTTTGTAACGAGAGAGCGTTGAAATGGCGGATTCGATGGCACCTTGGACGTTCTTCCGTGTACCTTTCGACTTGATGTTTGCAGCTTGTCCGTGCTCGTTTTGGAGCATGCTCCGTGCATCAGAAATCTGACGGTCGGGTGGAATGATCAAGGTGACCAGTTCGGTTCCGAACCCCTTCATTTCGCGGAGATCCTCAAGGGCAAGTTTCAGGCGCAAACGGCGCGCTGACAACTTGGCATCGTCCGACATGGCCTTCCCCTTTTGTCCGGCTGTGGCAAGGCACTTCAAATCTCCCTCCAAGCCTCGTGTTTTCAGTCGGTGTCTCTCGCCCAGAGGGATAGGATGAAAACATGGCCGCGCCGCAGGATGGACAATGAGCATCACCCACGTCGTAGCCCTCGGCGGGAGCCTCCTCCGTCCCGAGGAAGCAGCCGCCCGTTCGATGTGGATGGGCCAGTTGCGCCAGTTGATGGTCCACCTCGAAGGCAACGGTCGTCGTATCGGTCTCGTGGTTGGTGGTGGGCATCCTGCACGAGAAGCCATTGAATTGGTGAAGGATTCGGTGAG
Source organism: Thermoplasmatota archaeon (assembly GCA_036162675.1). GTDB lineage: Archaea > Thermoplasmatota > Poseidoniia > Poseidoniales > Poseidoniaceae > Poseidonia. The sequence continues at coordinate 3,172 of JAYYBT010000079.1, read as the reverse complement.
TGATTTGGCAAGGCTTGACCGCATTGGCATTGCTGCCACGCGCTTGAACGCAACCCTCATCCAGCAGATGCTCCTCGAGATTGGTTGCGATGTTTCTCCTTCCATCCCGGAAACCATTGAGGATGCACGCTCAATGCTCGAACAACATCACATTGTGGTGATGGGCGGTACGGTTCCGGGCCACACGACGGATACGGTGGCGGTTAAACTCGCAGCCGTGGCTCATGCTCGTCATTGCATCATCGCCACCAACGTATCGCACGTCTACACAAAAGACCCAAGAAAGCACGACGATGCTGAAGCATTGACCGAAATAACACTCCAAGAACTTTCAGATATTGTGGGGGGGAATGTGCGAATGAAACCCGGTTCGTCCGCAGTGGTTGGTCCCGTGGCCGTTCAAGTGGCGATCGATTCAGGCGTCAACCTCGCCGTCCTTGATGGGCGGGATATTCGCCGTCTTGACGATGCCCTCGAAGGCAACCTCTTCGAAGGCACCATAATCAGAGCATGAGGTGTTGAAATGGTGGATGCGAAAAAGGTGAAAGAGATGGTTGCCAAGAAATCAAGCAAGTTTGTTGGCAACATCGCTGGTGGTGGAAAAGTATCTCCTCACAAGCACTGTCGTATTTGCCACGAACCCATTTCCGTCAAGGCCGAGCCACGTGTTTGCAAGGAGCAGGCCTGCATTGAGCAAAACGAGAAGGACGAGAAAAACCAGAAGACCGTTCGTATTGCCATGTTTGTTTTCTTTGGCTTTTTTGTCGTCTCAACCGTTGTCCCCTTGCTGTTGCAGGGGATGGGCTGATCAGTCCAGTCCAAATTCACGGACGAGGAGGAGGCGAAGGAAGCGCTGTGCGCTTTGCAACACAAGTCCTGTGGCCATGAGCGCAAGGCCGAGGAGGCCAATCCACACCGCAGATATACCCGAGCCGATGATGCTGTCAACTTGCATGGTGAAGCCTTGAGCGGTGTTGAAGCCCATGGCCGCTCCAGCGGCAAGGAGTCCAAAGCCAGGAATACCCAGTACCAGCAAGGGTTTCTTCTGAGAGAGCGAGAGCAGCGCCCAGGTCATGACCGTGAAGCCGTGTGATACGGCGGTGAAGTTGGAGCCTTTTGGAACATCATAGCGGATAACGGTGGGCACCTCGAGCACCTTGAGTTGCTTTTCGTGTGCGTCCTCAAGCATTTCAAGGGAGAGTTCCATCCCTTCGGAATCAAAACGAAGGCGCTCAAGAGCGGTGCGTGAAAAGGCACGGAAGCCGGATTGGGTGTCTCGGATACCGAGGTCGCTGGAGAGGTTTGAGGCGGCCGTGATGACCTTGATGCCGAGTCGGCGGTAGGCGGGCATGTCTGTGCCACCGCCGCCGTCCACAAATCGGGAACCAATGGCGAAGTCGGCCTCGCCAGCCAAAATGGGGGCGAGGAGTTTTGGAATATCCGAGGTCTCATGCTGGCCGTCAGAGTCCAACAGAACGAGCGCGTCGGCTTCGAGTTCGGCTGCACGCAGGAAGAGGGTCTTCAGGGCACCGCCGTAGCCACGGTTGACTCGGTGGCGAATCACGGTGGCGCCACAAGTCTCGGCGATACGGGCGGAAGCGTCGGATGAACCGTCGTCGATGCAAATGACCTCGTCCACGTAGCGAAGCGCCCGAGTTACAACCGACCCAATGGTCTCCTCCTCGTTGTACATTGGCATGCCTGCGATGATGTGAGGTTTCGCCGCACTGGACGGCACTTCACCTTGAGGCATGGGATTCCGTCGGCGAGGTTCTATATATGGATATTTAAAAAATTCAAGTTGGTTGCTAAGAATGGCTGTGAAGTTGGCCGTGGTCAACCACGCAGCGTTGTACTTCTCAGTGAGAAGGAACTGCACGAAGCGCCATGGAGGCTTCAGTCGTGAAGTTGAGTGACGGTGGTCACAGCACGTTCGCCCGAGAGCACCTTTTGCAAGGCCCCCATCGAGATCACCAGCGGGACGTAGGCTTGTCCATCACTGGTCATGTAGGTGCTGCAGTCAGCGAACGCTGCGGTGTTGATGGAGAGCTTGAGCGCTCCACCAGCGTTGCTCCGACGAACATAGCCCACCAGGATGTTGTTGTCCAAGGTTTCCGTCTTCTTTTCGGTTTCAGATTTCTTCATGTATTCACCTCCCCCGAGTCCTGTTCCTCAGGACCAGAACGAATCACATCAACCAACATTAAGCCTACCGCAGGTCTGCACGCTGGAACCATTTCCCTTATACGAGCGGTTTTGGTGGTCGGTCCATGCGAGCCTTGGTCACTGGAGGCGCAGGCTTCATCGGGTCGCATCTCATTGACCGCTTGGTTGCGAGGGGCGACAGCGTCGTGGTCATCGATAACCTCTCCAGTGGCCATGTTTCCTTCATCCAGCACCACATTGATGCAGGTCACGTGACTTTGGTCGAGGGCGATATTTGCCATCCCGAGGACGTGAATAAGGCCATGGCCATGGACATAGACTGTGTCTTCCATCTCGCCGCCAATCCCGATATTCGCCTTGGCACGCGCATCACCGATACCGATCTCAAGCAAGGGACGGTGGCAACCTACAACATCCTCGAAGCCATGCGAGTCGCAGGCGTGAAGAAAATCGCCTTTGCCTCCAGTTCGGTCGTTTACGGAGAAGATGCACCGCTTCCAACGCCAGAAGACCACGGGCCATGCATGCCCATCTCGCTCTACGGTGCCAGCAAGCAGGCAGGCGAAGGCCTCATCAGCAGTTGGGTCGGAACCTTCGGGCTGCAGGCATGGATTTTCCGTTTCGCCAACATCATCGGCGCACGCGGTACGCACGGTGTCATTTTCGATTTCATCCACAAACTCAAGAACGACCCGACCCGTTTGGAAGTGCTGGGCAACGGACTTCAGGAAAAGTCCTACATGGAAGTGGGCGATTGCGCCGATGCCATTCTGCACGTGATGAGTCAAGCGGACGAGCCATTGAATCTGTACAACCTCGGTAGCCACGACACCGCTTCAGTTCGCCGAATTGCCGAGATTGTCGTGGATGTGACGGGTTGTCATGACGCCAGCATCGAATACACTGGTGGTGACCGTGGATGGGCGGGGGACATTCCTCGTGCACGTCTTGGAATTGAGAAAATGCTCAAAGCAGGCTTTGATGTGAAGATGAACAGCGAAGAGGC
>JAYYBT010000078.1:0-5889 GCA_036162675.1 Thermoplasmatota archaeon | reverse complement strand
TGTTCTCGTTGCTCAGTGTGCCACAAATTGCCCTTCCTCAAAGAGCAACGTTTCGTCCATCCAAATGCTTGGACGCTCAAGCACGCCTGAAATTTGGATGCCAACCGCTGCCGTACCCCCCAAGGTCGTGTTATCGCCAATCGAGAAGTACGCCGTTCCCAGGCGCTTTTCGTCCTCAAGAACGTTGCCTGCCACGCGTGCGTTTGGGTTCATGCCGAACCCGAATTCAGCGATGGTCCACACGTTTTCCTGGTCTTTACTTTTGAGACGTCGGGCGGCTTCTCCAAAGGTTTGACGGATTTGGGCAGCAGCCGTTCCACCTTTCACGTCGACAACCAGTCCATTCTCTACATGGAGAAACACAGGTTCGTCAACAAGGTCCGAATCCCACGAGCCGTCGATGACGATGGTGCCGTTCATCGTCCCCTCACGAGGGAGGGTGAAAATTTTCCCGGCCGGAAGATTGGTGAGCATCCGGGGACGATTGCAAATTCCGTTGTCGTCAAGTTTCCACTCTCGCCAATTCACCTCAAAGGTCACGTTCGTACCGGTTTCCGATTTGACGTTGATGATTCGCTTTCGTCGCAGAAGGTTGCTCATCTCTCCAATGTTCTTCTTGATGATATTGAAATCTGCTGACATGCCACCTTTGGTGAACATCTCCAAGGTCATACCTGGCATGGTGGCGACTCGAGAACCGTCTTTGATGGCTTGGCGAACGGCTTTGGTGTGGGTGAGGGAGTACCTCGTAGGCGCAATGACCACTTGCTGTTGCCGCATGAGATTCGCCACGGGAGTGGGCGGTTCATCCCCGTGGTGGCGTCCTTTGGGCATGACCACCAAGAGCACCCTGTCTGAGCGAAGACTCGCGGCGTCGTGCAATGCTTGCCCGATTTCGGTGGTGGTGGGGTCGCAAATGATGAGGATGTTTTCACCTCGCCGCACATCCATGCAGGTGTCGATGACCGTACGTGCGCTTTTGGCCATCATTTCGGCGACATCAACCTCGCCGTCTTCATCCTCGTCGGTGGCTGGTTCGGGGATGGTCATGCCGGATTCTTCGCCAAGTCCTTCGGCCTCGTTCATGATGTCCTCGATGTCTTGGTCGACGACATCGTCATCATCCCCGTCCGAGCCTTTTCGGCGAAACGGGAGGACCATGTTACCGGTATCGCTCAAATGTTCTTGAATGTGTGCTTTTTTCTTTCATGTTCTTGAGGTGTTTCACCATGAATTGGAATGAAAGTGTTGAAGAAGAACAGCGACTTGAACACGCCATGGAACCTTATGATGAATTCCTTCAGCGTGTTCAAGATATTCACCGCCTCGGTGCCTTGCAAGGCCATCTTGGTTGGGACCAGGAAGTTTTGATGCCGGCCAAAGGGGCCGCATCAAGAGGCGAAATGATGGCATGGTTGGCAGGGAAGCGACACGAACAGGTGACGGACCCACGTATGGGTGAATTGCTGAGCCAGTTGGAAGGCAAGGCCCTCGACGAAGACCAAGCTGCGAACGTCAGGGAAATGCGTCGCACGTATGACCAAGCCGTCCGCTTGCCGAAATCCTTCGTTGAGACCTTTGCACAAGCCCGTTCCGAAGCCCTCGTCGCGTGGCAATCTGCCCGCTCAAACTCTGATTTTGAGGCCTTCAAACCATCCTTGCGTCGCCTGATTGAACTGACCCGAGAAAAGATCGATTTGCTCGGCATCCAATCCACACCCTACGATGTCTTGCTCGATGAATACGAAGTCGGCATGACGGTGGACGACTACGATCCCCTCTTTGCTGGCCTACGGGAACGCTTGGTGCCGTTACTGGAAGCCATCACACAAGCCCAAAATACGGTTGATGAGCCGTCCATGCCCGAAGGCCTGGTGTTTTCGGTTGATGCTCAGAAAGCCTTCTGTGAGGCTGTCTCCAAGCACATGGGTTTCGACTTTGAAGCCGGCCGAATGGACGCATCAACGCATCCATTCTCCGCAGGTTTGTGGCCCGGCGACACCCGATTCACCACGCGTTTTGACGAGGTTGACCCGTTCTCTTGCTTGTACGCCGTCATGCACGAAACCGGCCACGCACTCTACGAACAGGGCCTTGACCATGAACACCGATTCACGCCGAGAGGCGCCGCTGTCTCCCTGGGTGTGCATGAATCTCAAAGCCGGTTTTGGGAAAATCAAATCGGGAGGACGCCAGCGTTTTGGAAGGTGGTGTTGCCGTGGTTCCGAGCGAATTTCCCCGATGCGCCAGATTGGGATGAGCACGCCCTCAATCGATTGGCGAACAGGGTTGAAAAAGGCTTTATTCGTGTTGAGGCGGACGAGGTCACTTACAACTTACACGTGATGCTCCGCTATGAAATTGAGAAGCAACTTTTCAACGGAGATTTGGATGTGGACGACCTTCCCACAGCATGGAACAGCATGTTCAAAGAATGGTTTGGTATTGATGTCCCCGAAGACCGTTTGGGATGTTTGCAAGACATTCACTGGTCGATGGCTGCCTTTGGCTACTTCCCCACCTACACCCTTGGAAATCTCTACGCCGCGCAATTGCTGGAAGCCATGGCCGAAGATTTGGGCGATGTGGACGAGATGGTGGCTTCAGGAGACTGGATGCCGATGTTGGATTGGCTCAGGCCTCGTATCCATCAACGAGGAAGCCAAGTCTCGCCGGCTCAGTTGATTGAGGACGCCACGGGTTCGCCGCCCAGTCCAGAACCCTTCCTGCGATATGTTGAGCGAAAATACAGCGCCCTCTATCAGTTGGGTTAACGCCACGGCGTCATGATGATGGGTTCGCCCACCGAGCCCGGCTCAACGAGAAGAGCGCCTTTGGGCCCCGTTGCTTCGGTTCGCTCGAACACAGGTACACCAGCAACGACCGTGACTTGAGCCCAACCCACCAAGGAGCGCCCTCGGAAGGGGTTCCAGCCCACCCTTGTCCAGGAATGTTCGTCTTTGACCTCACGTTCGTGTTCCATGTCGACGAGGACGACGTCGCCGTCCATGCCTTCTTCCAACGCCCCTTTCCCAACCATGTTGAAACAGTCCGCCACGTTGGTCGACATCCATTTCACGACATCCTCAATGCTGCAAGCACCGTCTTTGGCATGGGTGAGCATGACCGCCAACGAGGTCTCCACGCCGGGCATGCCGCTTGGGGCCTTTGGGAACCCGAGGGCTTTGGCTTCCAGCGTGTGAGGTGCGTGGTCGGTAGCGATGCACTGAATGGTGCCTTGCTTGAGTTGTTTCCAAAGCGTCTCACGGTCCTTGGCGTAGCGAACAGGTGGGTTCATCTGCAGGCGGGTGCCTTCACGAGCGACATCCGTTTCGTCAAAGGTCAGGTGTTGAGGAAGCGTCTCGGTCGTGATGATGGCTCCGGTTTCGCCGCTTTGTGATGGGAGAGCGGTGATGCCCTCCAACCAGTCGGCTTCGATGCCGCTCGTGAGGTGGAGAACATGCAGTCGGTGGCCGAATGTTTGTGCCAGCTCAACAGCCAACTGCGTCGCGAGCAAGGCGGTGACATCGTCCCTCCATTCTGCATGGGCAGCGATGTCGGTGCGGCCTTTGATGCCTTCAAGGCGCTCAATCATTCGCTGTTCATCTTCGGCATGGACCGCAATGAGGCCACCCGTTCCCTTGAAAATAGCCTCAAGGGGCTCTCGGTCGTTGACCAACAAGGTACCGGTGGAGGAGCCCATGAAGATCTTGATGCCACAGATACCCGGGATGCCCAACGGCGCATCCGGTGTTCCAACGGCTTCTTGGAGGTCAGCGACGTTGTCGGAGGTTGCGCCGATGAAGAAACCGTAATTGTTCACGCACTTTTCAGAGGCGGTCTTGAGTTTGCCTCGCATGCCTTCCAAGGTCGTGATGGAGGGTTTGTTGTTGGGCATGTCAAGAAACGAGGTTACACCACCGCTTACCGCAGCAGCGGAGCCGGACCCCAAGTCTTCCTTCTCAGGCTGTCCTGGGTCCCTGAAATGCACTTGCGGGTCGATGATGCCGGGGAGCAGATGCAAGCCGCGTCCGTCGACGAAGAGTTCGTCATCCATTGGTTCAAGGGTGGAGCCCAAAGCCACGGTCTCAATGACGCCGTTGCGAATCCTCAAATCGCCGACACCCGTTTCGTTGGGCAGGACCATCGTTGCGCCGTGAATCAATACATTTCCCGTCATGCACATCCTCTGTCCTTTCCAGCGGTGAGAGGCTCATGAATGTGCTGTGTCCCGTTCAAGCAGATCTGCGAGCCGCTTTTGGGCGAAAGGCGTCGCAGATGTCAGGATTCATGTCCATGTATGGTCCGTTCATCAAATCAACACAATATGGAACAGCTCTCCATATTTCATCAATGGTTTCCCTGATGGCTTTTGGTCGGCCTGGGAGGTTGAAGAGCAGAGATTCCCCGCGCAGTCCACCCACCTGTCGGGAGAGAATGGCCGTCGGTACGAAGGCGAGGGATATGCTTCGCATTTGTTCGCCGAACCCAGGCATCATCCGGTCGCAAACCGCTTCGGTGGCTTCCGGCGTAATGTCTCGTGGTGCAGGCCCAGTTCCGCCGGTGGTGACGACAACATGGCAACCTTCCTCGTCAACGAGTTCGATGAGTGCGGCTTCAACGGCATGGCGTTCATCCGGCACACACCGATAGAGGGCCGTCCACGGGCTCTTGATGGCCTCCTGGAAAAATCCGAGGATGGCCGGTCCTCCTTCGTCGACATATTCGCCTTGACTGGCTCGGTCACTGACCGTTACAATGCCCAAACGAATCGGGTCGCCAACGTGGCCGTCTATCCCTGAAAACGTGGTGCTGGCCTCCATGGCTTCACCTACTGGTCGCCGTATTTGGCTACGATGTCGGCGTGGAAGTTGTCCAGCAGTGTGTCCTCAAACAATTCTGTTTGACGGCGCATCTTGGTCGAGCGGATGTGGAGCACGGCCATGAGGATGAACACGCCGATGACCAGCGGAATGAAGACTTCGAGCTTGTACTGGTGCATGAATTTCACAATGCCTTCGGCCGTGTAGGCCCACGTGATGGAAGCGATGGAGCCGCCGATGAGGGTTGCCAGCAGCACCCGCATGAATTGCATTCGAGAGAGCAGACCGAGCATGGCGCCGACAAGCACACCGGAGGCCATGAACGGAATCCATACGAAGAAGATGAGGCCCCAGAAGCCCCATTTGTTGATCATTTCCCGCTTCTCGTTGGCCATGTACTCCACCGTCGAGAGCGTGTCGCCTAGGAACTTGGTTTGCAGCACACGGCCGCCGAGCCCGTCTTGTTTGGCCACGGCCACAATGCGTTCGTCATCCTGTTGCGAGCGTCGCTCGACCCGGCCGGCACCGGACCGGTCGGCCAACGTTGACACTTCGTTTCGGGTCTTGACCACCAGTTCTTGCGAGCCCAGAAGGTCTTCGTTACGTTCGTGAATGAATCGGTACAACTCGTCCTTGATTTGGGTTGATGTTTTGTTGAACCGCAGCCAAGCAAAGCGCTGCGTTGGGCGGAAGATGACCGAGACGAACACAACTCGGTCGTCGCTGGTCACCACCGCACCGGTCATTTCAACATCCGAGCGGCGGGTGAAAAAGAGGTCCAAACTGTCTCGCACATCGTCTTCGATGCGGGACAGCGAGTGAAGTTCGGAGAAGAAACTTGAGTAGTCCTGCTGCTCAACACTGAGGTCTTTCTCTTCCCCACGTGAGCCAACACCAACACCAGAGTCGAAATCAACCATCTGGTCGTCGCCAATCACACGAACATTCAGTTGGACCGGCTTGAACACACGGAAGATGGCGAATTCCTCCAAGAGCGAACGGAGCAGTTCAGCACGGACTTCGCTCGAATCAGAGAGGGTGTTCTCCGTGTTTTGGTAGGGCACCA
>JAYYBT010000077.1:0-5955 GCA_036162675.1 Thermoplasmatota archaeon | reverse complement strand
ACCTTGCAGGTGCATTTCACAGAAGGGCGGCTCATGCTCCTCATGCGTCGTCCTTCGTCGAGGGCGGAAGAAACGACCTGAGCATCGCGGAATAGTCTTCCTTGCCGTCCCATTCTTGGGCACGACGGTCGATTCTCGCCTTCTCCAAGGTGGTCTCAAAACCCCCCCAATCCTCGATGAGTTTGAGGCGGAAGGCGGCTTTTGGCGTGTAGCCAGGAAGGAAGTTGCGCCACAGGAAGGGAATCCGTCCGGGCGTGACCTTGTTGACGATTTGGACAATCGAGGTGTTGCAGGTGGTCAACAACGAGTGGTACCATTCCGGATTGACGGCCAAATCGTTGAGCTTCTTGATCATGCCAAACAGCAATTCCTTGTCTTTGCCGGGCGGTGTTATGGCACGGAACATGTAATCCTTGTTGCCCCGTCCGTGCGTTCGCAAACCGGTCACGTCTCGCTCAAACCCAACCAGGAGGTACAGTTCGTAGGCACGCCACATCCCATCCCACGGATGGTAGCGCTCGTTTTTCTCACGACGTGTTTCAAAGGAAAACGAAAGGCAGGTCCCGTCGCCAAACTCGAAGGTCAAGTAGGTATGAGCGAGGCCTTTGAGCGAGTGAAAATGGTCCACCATGAACCAAACATGCTTCAAATCATCAGCGTCAACTTCGACGTTCTCCACCCAGTTTTCATCGCGGTCTCGGGTGGTGCGCCAGGTAAAATCACGAACCATGTGGAAGGTGATTTTTGAGCCTTCGACCGTGGCTGTGGTCAGATGTTCGCAATCAGCCGCCCACTCAAGGTCAAGGGAGGGTTGAAGCGGCCGGATTCGAGTGTACCAGACATAGACCAGCCGAAGGACGACAAGAGCAACAAGGCCGCCGACAGCCATCAAGGTGTATCCAAGCCAGTCCATCTACTCCCACCTGTGCCAAACGCTCCACTCTTGGTCCCACCAATCGACCTCACCACCGGGGTGCTGACGCCAGAGCACGCCTTGGTCGTCGAGGGTGGTCGGCAGACCTTGGGTGTCAGGGGAACCATCGGCCAACACCTGAGGCGTGGGTCCAATAGAAGGAAGTTCAAGGGCATCAGGTTCCTTGTTTCGCACCAAGACGACGAAGACCACGATGGAAACAAAGAGCGCCAAAACGCCAATGGAGAGCCAGCCAACGGATTCAGTTGGCGTGTCCATTCCAAGCGAGGAGGAGGGAAGGCTTGCCGTCTCGTTGGCCGTCAAATCGTCCGCAGGAAGGCGAATGAGGTTGGCGCCTTCGGTGGAGGAGATCATCTTCTCCGTCACGACCTCAAGGGTGATGAGGTGGGCTCCAGCAGGAAGGGCCGAGCAATCAAAGCTGCTCCCGTTCGCCCCCTCAATGACCTGACCCTTCAGCGACCATATCTTGGTCAATCCCGCTTCGGAGCGTCCATCGTTGAGCAGCATCCTTACCATGCAAGGCGTATCGGTGGCGTTTTGATGACCTGATACAGACAGCGTGAAATCCGGTGCAGGACGGTTGTTGATGGTGAAATTCAACGTGGTCTCGGCCGTTTGCCCAAGCCCGTTGCGGTAGGTTTCCTTGAGTTCGTACTCGCCGGCCGGCCACGATGAGCAATCCAACACCCCGTGTGTGTCCAAGACGCTGAAGGGAGCGCCGGTGAATGTTCGAACGCCTGTTTCACCGTACCGAGGACCTGTTTCGTCAGCGAATTCGCGGACGACCTCACAGGTCTCACCCGTTTGAAGTCCATCACCTGCATTGAGTTGAAGCGCCACCCGAGGCACGTCCAGCGAGGGCGTAAGCATGAAGGTTGGAAGTGGGTAAGAAGCGATGAAGTCCCCGTTTTCATCAAAGAAATCCAAACGGAGAACGTGTTCTCCCTTTGACCATGCATCGTAAACGAGCGTGATGTTGGTTTGACCTTGGAACGAGATTTCCTGCGTCTCGAGGACTTCTCGCTCCTTGTGCAGGCCTCGCAACTTGACGATCAGGTCGTTGGACGTCGCCGTTGAATTCAGGACGACAACGACGCGAACAGCATCGATATCACCGTCTTGGTTGGTGTCGATGGTATCGTTTCGCAACGCGAGCAGGGTCAAGCCTTCCTCGGCCAGTTGCTCCTCCGTGCTCAGTTCAGCACCGGCCGGCAACGGCAACAAGAGGCAAACCATGAGGAGGCCGACGAGGACCGTTGGCAGACGATTGCTGGCCTCACGCATCGGCATCACCTTCCGGGGCTGCAGGCAAGGGCGGCAATTGGTCCAAAGGAATCAGTTCAGGCACCGTTTCGCCGATGCCAGGGGCGTTCATGAGTTCGATTTCCTTCTCCTGCATCAATTGCTCAAACATGGCGCTTCGCCGACGGCTACCGCGCACAAAGAAAGCGGCGATGGCACCGAGCAGGAAACCAGCGCTGATGACCGCATAGGTCAACCACGAAGCGGCTGGGTCTTCGCCCATGATGGCGATGGCTGCAGCAAATTCACCGTAGGCATTGGACCAACCGTCTCCATTTTGGTCGGGGCATCCCTGAACATCTCTCGTGGAGGACCCTGCCTCGTTTGGACAATCGTCTCGGAAAGCACCCAGCGGAAGGTCGCCAAACCCGTCTTCATCCGAATCCATCCATTGCAGTGATTCGGTGGGGAAAGCGTCGCCCATACCAAATGGATGGGCGGGCCAAGCATCGGTCGGGTCAGACCAGCCATCGCCATCGGTGTCGCGGCAACCCAATCGGTCCAGGAGGGAGGTCCCACGCATTTCCGGGCAGGCATCGCCTTGATGACCGGCTAGACGGTCGCCGAAACCATCGCCGTCGGAATCTCGCCATTGCGTCGGCTCGTGAATGAAGGCATCGCCGAGGTCCGACCAACCATCGCCGTCGGTGTCCTTGCAGCCCCAGCGATCGCCCCCAGCAGAGGGACCCACTGATGTTCCGGCAACCGACGGACAGACATCGGCCGTGGTTCCTCGAGGGTTATCGCCTCGCCCATCACCGTCAGCATCGTGCCATTGGGTTGGGTCATCGGGCCAAGCATCGCCTGAACCTCCTGGGCTGGCCAGCCAGTAGGGTGTTGGGTCGGACCATCCATCGCCATCGGCATCGGGGCAGCCCCATCGGTCAAACGTGGATTCTCCCATGGTGGTGCGGCAACCGTCCGGACGATAGGATGACCTCCATGTTTGCCCGTCGAAATACTCCTCGTTATCGCCATAACCGTCGCCATCGGTGTCGTGCCATTGAGATGGGTCATCGGGGAAGGCGTCGGCGAAGCCAGCAGGATGAGCAATCCAGAGTTCGGTTGGGTCTGAATACCCGTCCCTGTCAACGTCTCGACAGCCTAAACGGTCAAATCGGCTAATCCACCCTGAATCGACCTCCTCGGGTGTTGAATCAATACAGACATCCCCCTCAAATCCGGTGAGATTATCGCCGTAACCGTCTCCATCGGAATCCCTGAACTGAGAGGGGACGAAGGGGAAGTCATCGATTTGGGTGGCGCCGTAGGTTTGGTTATCGCCCCAGCCATCGCCATCGGTGTCGCGCCATTGCGTCGGATTGACCGGGAAATCATCAATTCGCTGTGCGCCGAGGCTTTGATTATCACCCCAACCGTCGCGGTCGGTGTCCAACCACTGCGTGGGCTCGAGCGGGAAGGCATCGGAGCCGTTGTCGATGGTCCAGTTTTCATCACCGTCGGAGAAGGTGTCCATATCGGTGTCAACGCAACCGTAGCGGTCTGCTGTGGAGAAGCCTCGGATGAAGGGGCAAGCATCGGGTTGGGTCGCATTGTCAACAAATTGCCCGATGCCCCAGAGCAAGCGAGTGTCGTTGAGGGAAGCGTCATCCCAATTATCGCCGAAGCCGTCCTCATCGGTGTCGTTCCACTGCGAGGCGTCGTAAGCGAAGGCGTCGGCCTGACCAGCTGGGTGGGCAAACCAAGCCTCGTAGCCGTTCAAGCCGCCGGGATCGGGGTCGGAATACGAATCCCCGTCGGAGTCAACACAACCAAAGCGGTCGGAAGTGGAGTACCCTCGGCTGAATTGGCAGTGGTCGCCCTGATAGCCCTCAAGGTTGTCTCCATAGCCATCGTTATCGGAATCTAACCATTGTGAGGATTCACTTGCAAAGGCATCTGCGCCGTTTTGGACGCCCCATCCGCTGTCGGGGTCCGACCAGCCATCACCGTCTGAATCGGTGCAACCTTTGCGGTCGTTGGTGGAGGTTCCAACCTCGTTGGTGCAATCGTCTTCGGTATCGATAAACCCGTCTTCGTCCGAATCCCGGTTGGTCTTGTCGATGGAGGGCGTGAGTGTATAATCGAAACCGTCATGGCACCACGAATCTTTGCCCTCGACCTTGAGCAGGATTTCACCCGCTGTGGAAAGCGTGGCTGAAAGTGTGGATGAGGGAGAGCCATCATCAACGTTCTGAGAAACGGAGCCCATGGTGAAGATGCCTTCCCATCCATCACCGGGGCACCACCACGCCGCATTGCTCATGCTTCCAGAAAAGGTGACTTGTACAATATCGCCCTTTTTCCCTTGTATTTTCCAGTAGTCTTGTTTGTCGGTCGGCGAGCATCCGTTGGGGTCGCAAACATAGCCACTGGACGACACACCATCGGTCAACCCGTTGGCGCTCGCTGGAGAATCGTCGGCACTGGCCACGGGCAAATGAAGCAGCGCGAGGCCGAGGAAAAGCACGATGGCGACTCGACCGGCCATGTGCGCTGATGGGCATTCGGATTATCAAGCGAACGCCTGCGCTCGTCTCGTGGTTTCAGCCTTATCGCTGCTTTCCGAGGCATTGTCGAAGGCAACTTTCGAGGTCGCTGTGCTGGAACACGTAGCCGCTGTCAAGAAGGCGATTTGGAAACACCCGCTGGCCGTCGAGCACCAAGGCTTGGGCCATTTCTCCAAGCATCAATTTCAGCATGAAACCCGGAGCAGGTGCGAAGGCTGGACGGCGCAAAACGCGCCCCAATACCTTGGCGTACTGCTTTTGCGTGACCGGTGTTGGCGCTGTGAAATTGTAAGCGCCTTCACAAGACTCGTTCATCATCAGATGATAGGTGGCGTAAATTTGGTCGTCCAAGGAGATCCAAGAATAGTATTGGCGACCACCACCTGCTGGGCCACCGGCTCCAAGTTTTGCCGGCAGCAGAAGCTTTTGCAACGCACCGCCCATCGGCGTGGTGACAATGCCGGTCCGAATCCATGCGGTTCGGATGCCTGCTTCTTTGGCTGCGGCACCAGCGGCTTCCCAGTTCAAGCAGGTTGTGGCCAAAAAATTCTCGCCGGGAGCAGAATTCTCGGTCAGTTCTTCTTCGCCCCTGTTGCCGTAAATACCGACTGCTGAAGCGCACAAGAAGGTCTTCGGTGGTTGTTCAAGACGGCCGAACAGGTCAACAAGTTGCTTGGTCGGCACCGTTCGGCTGGACTCGATGAGGGCTTTTCGCTTGGCGTTCCATCGCTTGTCACCAATCCCGGCCCCAGCGAGATGAATGACCGTGTCAAAGCCTTCCATGCTTCCCTCCAAGACCTCACCCGTTTGGTCGTTCCAAACCACACAAGCCTCGTGCTGGACATCCGAGGGCAAGTTGGTAGAGGGCCGGACAAGTCGGACAACCTCATGTCCTGCTGCTTGGAGAAAAGCCGTGAGTTGCATGCCAATCAGGCCGGTCGAGCCGCTGATGAGGACCTTTTGTTTGGGTTGGTCAGCGTACATGGCAATGCGTTTCAGGTCTTCTTGCACCCGAAGAGTGCGGTAAGCAAACATCTGCTTCATGCGCCCCTTCACCGTGAAGGGTGCTGTCCAGAAGGTCAGCGGATGAAAGGGCAGTTTCCACTGGATCGTGTCGCGGATTTCGCTGGTCTCGCTACCCGTGGACACGAAGCGGTGTTCATGGTCCCAGGCTCCAAACGGGCCCTTCTCCATCACGTCGTTGAACAC
>JAYYBT010000076.1:0-4842 GCA_036162675.1 Thermoplasmatota archaeon | reverse complement strand
GCCGCTCGACAGGCTTCCTCTGCCTTGTCCCAGCGTTGTGGGTCGCCGACGTACTTGCCGGAATCGGGGTCGCGCAAACCGACTCGGACACGGTAATCCTCCATGCCGAGTTTGTCGAAAATGATCTGCACGAGTTCAATGCAGCCCAGCACCTCTTCAGCGAGTTGCTCTTCGGTCACGAACAGGTGGGCGTCGTCTTGGGTGAAGCCTCGAACACGGGTCATCCCTGAGATTTCACCGGATTGTTCCCACCTGTAGACGGTTCCAAATTCGGCCAGCCGCAAGGGGAGGTTGCGGTAGGAACGCGGTTGGCTGGCGTAGATTTTCACGTGGTGAGGGCAGTTCATCGGCTTGAGCATGTAGCCGTCGATTTCCCCGGACTTCATCATGTTCGACAGGTCGCCGCAGGTGCAGCCTTCATCG
Source organism: Thermoplasmatota archaeon (assembly GCA_036162675.1). Classification (GTDB taxonomy): domain Archaea; phylum Thermoplasmatota; class Poseidoniia; order Poseidoniales; family Poseidoniaceae; genus Poseidonia. The sequence goes on along the minus strand of JAYYBT010000076.1, from coordinate 4,419 downwards.
GCGAGTTTCTTCATCAATTCGCGCTCGACCAGCGGAGGGTATTGCGATTCTTGGTAGTACGGGAAATGGCCGGAAGTTCTGTACAAATCCAATTTTCCAATGTGGGGCGTGAACACCTGTGCGTAGCCTTGGCGACGAAGGTGGTGCGAGATGAAATCTTGCAATTCCTGTCGGACAACGGCACCACGGGGCGTCCAGAGAATGAGCCCTTGACCCACCTCTTCATCGATGTGAAACAGTTGCAGGTCTTTGCCGAGTTTGCGGTGGTCTCGCTTTTTTGCCTCCTCAATACGCGTTAACGTGGCCTTGAGTGCCTCTTTTGAAGGCTCGACCAAACCGTAGATGCGAACCAGTTGTTCCCTGTCTTGGTCGCCTCGCCAGTAGGCCGTGGACACCGACGTCAACCGAACGAACATGAGTTTCGAGGTGCTGGGAACGTGTGGGCCCAGACAGAGGTCGTACCACTCGCCCTGTTTGTAGATGGTGGACCCATCGCCCGCTTCGAGTTTATCGTCGATGATTTCCAACTTGTAGGGGTTGCTCTCAAAGTGCTCCCGAAGCGATGACTGGTCAAGTTCAACCCGCTCAACATTCAAATTCCGACGAGCGAGTTCATGCATTTTCTTCTCAATCGCTTTGAGGTCGCCTTGGGTGATGGGTTCCATCGCAAAATCATAGTAGAAACCTCGGTCAATGGCAGGGCCGATGGTCGGAAGGGCGCCGGGATAGAGTTCCATGACGGCTTGCGCCAGCAGGTGAGCGGCGGAGTGGCGCAGGATGTGGATGCCTTCTTCCGAATCGGCAGGAATGCCCTCAACGGAGCAACTGATGTCCAGCACCTTGGACAAATCACATTCGGCACCGTCCACCTTGGCGGCCAGGCAGCCGTGCTTCTTGCCCATGGCATCGGTGATGACCTCGCCGCAGGTGATGCCCGAGGCGTATTCGTTAACGGTCCCGTCGGGCAGCGTGATGTGAATCATGGTCATGGTCTCGAGTCTCCCCAACCCCTACGGGGTTGACCCCTCGCTATGAATCCCGCGCTTCGTCCTCAGGCCAGCAGGCCGTTCTACCAGTCCACGTCAAAGTCGTCGCCGGGCTGAGAGGACGGGGCTTTGAGCACCGTTGGCGTAGGCTTCTCCGTCGGTTGTGCTTCCTCGATTGCCGTCGCTTTGGGAGCCTTGACCGAGAACGCTTCTCGGTCTTCTACAGCGTTGATGCGTTGATTGTAGACCTTTGGCAGGGCCGGGGTTGTTTGCTCGGATTTAGAGGCCGCTGCATCATCCATTGGTGTTTCAGGTGCTGATGCCTCAGGAGATGCCTTCAGGTTCGCCTCACCCACCTTGAGTTCTGCAAAATCACGAGCGAGCACGTCGTCGAGGTTCGGCTTGTCGGTGGGGGCCCTTTTCATGGTGTTCCATTCCACCTCCACCACAAGAAGGCTCGGGTGGTTTGACCACCTAAATCGTGAACTTCTCGGATGCAGGTCTATTTGAGGGAGCGGCACCACGCCCATCCATGCGCCTGGGCATCGTGGTCAACCCCGACGCTGGCTTGGGCGGTAAATTGGGCTTCAAGGGCAGCGATGGCCGTGCCGAAGAAGCCCGTGCGGCAGGCGCCGAAGACCGAGCAGGACCTCGCATGCATCAATGTTTGAGCCATCTTCTCGGTTTGGCCACCTCTTCCCTCAACCGAAGCGGCGTGACCTTGGAGTTGCTCGTTTGGGAAGGTCGTATGGGTTCAACGTGGCTTCCTTCGCTGGAGAATGACGCACCGTTCACGGTGGAGGTGCTGGGCACCACACCCGATTCCACGTCCCCAGAAGACACCACCAAACTCGTTCACGAACTTGTCAAGGCCGGTGCTGAGGCGTTGGTTTATGCAGGTGGTGACGGAACCACCCGGGACATCGTCAAGGCCTTGGAGGCGATGGGTGATGATGCACAAAAGACGGCGCTCATCGGCGTTCCGGGCGGTGTGAAAATGCATTCGGGCTGTTTTGCAACCACGCCGAAGGCCGCGGCCGAAGTCGTCCTCTCCTTTGCGCTGGGTGATTTGCGGACCGCCATCACGGAGGTCATGGATTTGGATGAAACGGTGTACGCCAAAGGTGAATGGAAAGTCCGGATGTACGGCGAAGCCTGGACGCCGTCCTCTCCTCGTTTCATGCAAGGGGCGAAGGAACAGGTCGAGCGGGTCAGCGAAGAAGACACGATTGAGGGCTTGGCCCATCACGTCGCCACCCTCCTTGCCGACGAGCCTGACCTCATGGTGGTGTGGGGAAGCGGCGGCACACTGCGTCGTATGGGTGAGCATTTGAATCAAGAATTGACCCTTCTTGGCATTGACGTCCAACACGGCGACACCGTTCACAACGACCTCAACGAACACGGCCTCTTGGAGGTCATCGGCGCTCACATTGACGAAAACGGGCAGCGTCCTCTTCTCCTTCTTCTCTCTCCCATGGGGGGACAGGGCTTCCTCATTGGGCGCGGTAACTTGCAGCTTTCTCCAGCCGTCCTTCGGCTGATTGGGCACGGCAATATTCTCGGCGTTGCTACGCCCTCGAAACTCATCGGACTTGAGGCGGTGCGCATCGACACAGGGGATGACGACCTCGATGCTGAATTCCAAGCCAAGCGCTTCATCAAAATTCTTCAGGGTTTCCGAACGACCAGGCTCATCCGAGTCGCTGATGTTTGATGGCGAAAGCGTCAACCACTCAACCGATGTTGTGAAAAAAGGCGACAAGATTCGCTCATGTTTGGTTCATATAATCTCAAGGTCTCGTGATAATATGCAAGGAAAACGAGTCGTGGTGTTAACGGGCGCAGGCATTTCAGCAGAATCCGGGATTCGAACGTTCAGGGATAACGATGGTCTCTGGGCAGAGCATCGAATCGAAGACGTCGCCACACCCCAAGGATGGCGTGCAAACCCAGCCCTGGTTTGGGGCTTCTACCAAGCAAGGCGTCGCCAACTCCACGAGGTTGAGCCGAACCCGGCTCATGCTGCCCTCGCATCCCTTGAGGAGGGCCTGGAACATATGCTGCTCATCACACAAAACGTGGACGATTTGCATGAGCGGGGCGGCAGCAAGGATGTTGTCCACATGCACGGCCAACTGGTGACCTTGCGTTGCGAGACCAGTGGACGCAGCGAACGTCGGATGGACGCCGCTGACTTGACCGATGAATTCCTGACGTGCAACTGTTGTGCAGAGCCTCAGCGTTTGCGCCCCGACATCGTGTGGTTTGGCGAACAACCCATGTTCATGCAGGAAATTTACGCCGCCGTGGACGCCTGTGATGTTTTCATCGTCATCGGTAGTTCCGGCCACGTCTATCCCGCAGCCGACCTGGTCCACATCGCACACGCCAAGGGGGCGCGCACCGTTTTGGTCAACGCTGAGGCGCCGATGAACATCGGAGCCTTTGATGAAGTTCACTTGGGCAAAGCCGGCGAATTGCTGCCGGGGCTGGTCGAGGCCTGGGTCAGTGAGAGCGATTGACGGTGTTCACTTCATGCCGACCACGAAGACGTGGTCGCACTTCGGGCATTGCACCTGGCCTTGATATTCGACAGGGAATCGCAATGTTGCGCCGCATGCCGGGCAGGGTGATTTCACCTTGGTATCGGCCGCCACGGCCGGTTTCGTTTGGGTGGACATGCCCGTTGTTTCGAGTTGAAATTCAATCACCAATTTACCAATGGCAGAGACCAAAAACACGACCAAACCGAGGTTGATGCCGAAGTTTCCAAGCGAAATCCATGACAAAAACGTCTCAATGCCGTCGTCGCCGCAATTGTTGCCCATGGACATGCCGCAAAGGATGGCCAGAAGAAGGACGAGCATACCCGCCACCAGGTTCAGGCCGTAGGAGCCAACCACCAACACGGCACCAATTTTCATACCAGACTGTGCGAGTTGCGTCTGCTTGCTGCTCTCCTCAAATTCTTGGACGCCTGCCTGAAGGTGCATTTTTCCTTCCGCATCCACGAGGGGGCTCTGAAGCAGCACCTTGGGTTTGGCGCCGTGGTTTGAAACGAAGACCAGGACAGCGATGATGAGTGGAGGCAGCGCACAGAAAAACGACATGATGGGCGTGATGAATTCCCGGCATTCCTCATCCTCCACGCCCGTGGCCATGTCGGTGCAGGCTGTCATGGATGGAAACACGAGGTACCAAAGGAAGGCAAGAAGGACGAATAAACCACTCATCCCGCCGATTCGCCTCAGCATATTTGCACATTCTAGGTTCAACTTTTCAACATTGACCCGTTATGGGGGGCAGGTGGATGAAAGAACGTCCCTTAAGCACGTATGGAGCAGAACCGATAGATGGTGTGGTATGCTGCCTGTGAAGCTTTGATTGATTCACCGAGCACACCGTGCACGGAACGATCAGTCCATCTGAC
>JAYYBT010000075.1:0-3612 GCA_036162675.1 Thermoplasmatota archaeon | reverse complement strand
CTTAAGCCCGGCGCCTTTGACCACCTCAGCCACCCCTGCGTTGGGAAAGCACGCTTGGGCGTAGCACTTGAATGAATCTCATCATTCGTTCAGTGTCCAGCCACCATCAACATGAAGCACATTGCCCGTGATGGTCCCGTTGGTCAACAAAAAGTGGACGCCTGCGGCTATGTCTTCTGCCTGCCCTGACCGCCCGAGCGGAACCTTCTCGAGCACCTTGGCAAAATGTTCCGCCTCCCAATCTGCGGCCATGATGGCTCCTGGAGCCAAGCAATTCACACGAACCCGACCGGCCAGTTCACCGGCGAGGTTGAGCATCAATTGGCGCAGACCCGCTTTGCTGGAGGTGTAATGCGCCAGACCCTCCCACGCACGCCCCCAAGAGGTATCGACAACAGCGACCACCGAACCTTTGGCACGTTCCAAAGCAGGGAGCAGGGATTGGGTCAACATGTAGGGTGCCTCCATGTGCAAACGGTTGAGAGACCGATAGGCTTCAAGAGAGGTTTCTTCAAACGAGCTTTGGCTATAGAACGATGCATTGTGAACCATTCCTGCAAGGCCATGAGCCTGTACCAACGGATGCTCAAGGACCTTGCCAACCACATGTTGAAGGCCCTCATCATCCGTCAAATCAGCCACCAAAAGCGACCCTCTGGATTCACCGTAGGTCGCCTCCGCTTGGTCCAGAAGAGTTTGTGCTGCATCGACCGAAGAACGGACGTGGACAAGCACATGCCATCCCTCCTCCATCATGCGTGCAGCGGTGGCTGCGCCAAGGCGCTGGCCAGCACCCGTGATGAGAACGACCTTGTCTTGCACGTGTTGCACAGCACGCATCAATTCATGAAGCCTCGTATATGACTGTCGAGAAAATTCGCAATTCGTGAGTCAGCACACCTTTTTTGCTGACCGCTTGGTGGGTCGGCACACAGGGGGCATCACATGGAAGGAAAACCGCTCCCGATGGCCACTGCAGCCGAACCCCGTTCGCCTTCACGCCGCTTACCCGATTGGTTCCGAACCAGCCTTCCAAGTGGCGAAGAACAGGCGACCTTCAACGCCACCAAAGCAGCGGTAAAGGACAACAAACTCCACACCGTTTGCGAGGAGGCTCGTTGCCCCAACATCCACGAATGCTGGGCAAGCGGGGACGCCACGTTCATGATCGCTGGGCAAGAATGCACCCGAGGTTGTCGATTTTGTGCGGTTGGGACCATCAAGCGCCCACCACCTCTTGACCCTGAGGAGCCGGCGCACCTTGCACAAGCGGTGGCGTCGATGAACCTGCGGCACGCCGTCATCACGGTGGTCAATCGCGACGACCTTCCCGACAGCGGTGCGGACCACTACAAGCAGTGCATTGAAGCCGTGGCCACCACCTCGCCTGATGTCACCCTTGAATTGTTGTGCTCCGACCTGGCTGGAGACCTCGAGGCGCTGGCCCATTTATTGGATCAAAGTCCTTTGTCGGTATTTGCTCACAATGTAGAATGCGTCCCACGATTGGATGCGACGGTTCGAGACGCTCGAGCCTCGTTTGCCCAATCCATTTCCATCCTCAGGGAAGCCAAGCGGTTGCGTCCCGACATCATCACCAAATCATCCCTGATGGTTGGTGTGGGAGAAACCGATGAGGAAATCGACGAAGCCCTCGGGTTCTTGCGAGAGGCGGGGGTTGACCTCGTGACCATTGGCCAATACCTCGCACCCTCCAAAAAACACCTTGCAGTGGACCGATTTCCTGAGCCACAGCGATACGACGACTGGGCGGAGAAGGCCATGGAACTTGGCTTTGCAGGCGTGGCCAGTGGACCGCTCGTTCGTTCATCCTACAAAGCAGGCCTTCTGGTGCGCAAAACTCGGGACCCCAACAACGAGGAAACCATGCTTGGCGCCTATGTTCGGGTTGCACAACCCCATCCATCCTCACCGACACCACTTAAGACGGACGAGCCCTGAGGTGAATCAATGACGGAGCGAAGCACGGTCACGACCACGCCCTACACCATCGGTGTCGCTCCGTTTCGCCCCGGTGATGAGCCCTCTTTTGGTGGAAAATTCACCGAGCAACCCGAGGATTTGAACCGCCCCGACCCGGCGACCTGCACCACCGACGACACCGTGGAGCACGCCAAGGGCCTGATTCGTGTCTTGGACGACGACGGTGAAGCCAAGGGTGAGTGGGACCCGAAATTGGACGCAGCGACCATGATTCAGGGTCTTGAATACATGATGCGACTTCGAATCTTTGACGACCGCATGATCAAGATGCAGCGAACTGGAAAACTTTCCTTTTATATGCGCTCATTTGGCGAGGAAGCCATCGCCATCGCCCAAACCATGGCCCTTGAGGAACAAGACTGGCTCTTCCCATCCTACCGCCAACCCGGTGCACAATTCGTTCGAGGCCGAGATATGGTCAGCATGATTTGCCACTGCATCGGCAACACCGAAGACAACGTCCGTGGACGCCAAATGCCCGTTCACTACACCTGGCGTGAAGGACGATTCATCTCCATCTCCTCCCCGGTTGGCACCCAGTTTTCGCAAGCCGTGGGCGTTGCCATGGCCAGCGCATACAAGGGCGACGACGAGGTCTGTATCTCGTGGCTTGGCGACGGTACTTCTGCCCAGGGCGATTACCACTATGCACTCAACTTCGCTTCCACCTTCAAACCCCCCGTGATCCTCAACGTGGTCAACAACCAGTGGGCGATTTCCACCCACGTCTCTTTGGCCACGGGTGGGCGAACCTTTGCTGAGCGTGGACTTGCCTACGACATTCCCTCTTTCCGAGTGGACGGCAATGATTTCCTCGCCCTCTACAGCGTGACCAAGTGGGCTCGTGAGCGAGCCTCTGCCGGGCTTGGCCCGACCCACATCGAAGTCTACACGTACCGCGCAGGCGCCCACTCGTCATCCGATGACCCCTCTGCCTACCGTCCGGGTAATGAATTCGAATGCTGGCCGGGCGGCGACCCTGTTGAGCGCCTGCGAGACCACCTGATGAAGATCGGCGAATGGGACGAAGAGAAGGACAAGGCGCTGGCTGAGAAAATTGACAATGACGTCATGACGGCCTACAAGGAAGCCTGTGAATTTGGGGATTTGGCATCAGGGCCCTACCCCCCAGCATCCACCATCTTTACCGAAGTCTACGAAACCGTGCCGTGGCACGTTCAAGAGCAGCGAGAGGAGCTCGGGAAGTGAGGTGAGAACATGGCGAAAATGAACATGATTGCTGCCCTCAACTCCGCCTTGGCCCACCAACTCGAGCGAGACCCCAACGTCGTCATCTTCGGCGAAGACGTCGGCTACTTCGGCGGCGTGTTCCGAGTTACGGCCGGCCTGCAAGAGAAGTACGGCCCTCACCGGGTCTTTGACTCACCACTTGCCGAAGGTGGCATCGCTGCCATCGCCATGGGCATGGGACTGAACGGCCTGCGACCCGTGGCTGAAATTCAATTCGCCGACTACATCTTCCCAGCCTACGACCAAATCGTCAACGAAATCGCCAAACTACGCCATCGCTCTGGCGGCGAATTCTCCACCCCTGTCACCTTCCGAACACCGGCCGGTGGCGGCATCAAAGGCGGACACCATCACTCT
>JAYYBT010000074.1:0-12591 GCA_036162675.1 Thermoplasmatota archaeon | reverse complement strand
CCGCCGTTTCGTCCGAGTTCCCGCCTCGCTTGCCGATCTGCCGCTGATGCTCTCAACCAATGACGGTGAAACCGCCCTCGTCCCCCGGCACCATCCCCCAAAACGTGGAGAGCATGTGAGCATCCTCGATGCTGCCCTCGTCGAAAGCGGGTTGGCAACGGCTTGGTTCAATCGCATCGGTGGCGACGGCAACCACCGATGGGCCTTCATCGAAGGCAGGCGTCCTCAAGTCCATCACGACACATCTCTGGAGTTTGAAGGCCAGGATGAGTGGCTCGTTCAAGCCACTGGAAGAGTCGTGGAATTGCTCACCTTTGCCCTCGACCAGTCCACGGTTGACCGTTTAGTGGAGGTGGCGCTCGAGCATCGCATGGCGTCGGTCAAACTCCGTTTCGACCTCGACCCCGCCATGCAACCGATTTTGCAGGGTTCGCTCGACCGCCAATTGCGACGACGGCACGGTGTTCGAGAAGGCTTTGTTGCACGGCATCCACTGGGCGATGTCTTGCTGCTTTGCGTTTCTCCAACAAAGGATGAAGATTCACCCCCGATTTGAAGGCCGTTTCGCGGCTCAGTGGCGCGGATTTCATCATCGCGGTCTTGATATATGGGAGGTTGGTCGGAGGGATGCTTGACACTGTGGTGTTAACGTTGAGGGAAACCATATGGCACGACCGAAGGATGAGGACCTTGGTGATGACTTTTCATACATTCTGCGTATGGCAGATACGGACATGGACGGCTTGAAGCCGCTGGCGACCGCCTTGACCTCGGTCAAAGGCGTCGGTGCCCGCACCGCCATCCAAATCTGCAAGAACACTGGATTTGACCCTTACAAGCTCGCCGGCTTCCTCAACGCCGACCAGCAAGAGCAACTCCGTGTCGCCATTGAGTCCTACGCTGACAACGTTCCGCTTTGGATGCTCAACCGACAGCGCGACCTCGAAACCGGCAACGAGATTCATCTGACCGGCCAGCAAGTTCGTTTCACCCTGCAAGACGACATCGACCGTCTTCGCACCATGAAGTGCTACCGTGGTGTTCGCCACGCATCCGGCAACAAGGTCCGTGGACAGCGCGGTCGCTCCAACGGCCGTGGCGGTCTGACCTTGGGTGTCAGCCGAAAGAAGTGATGAGGAGGAATCAAGATGGGAGAGCCAAAGTTTTCACGACCCAAGTACGACACGCCTTCTCACCCCTGGAAGGCTGACCGAATTGAAGAAGAGCACGCCATCAAAGGCAATCACGGTCTCAAGAACATGAAGGAGATTTGGAAGGCCAAGTCCCAACTCCGTCGACACCGACGCCAAGCCATGCGTTTGATTGGAAACGTCGACACCACCGAAGGCCACGGCAAGCGTGAGCGAGAAGACTTGCTTCGCTCGCTCCACCACAAGGGCCTTATCGAAGCCGACGCCGAACTCGGCGACATTCTCTCACTCAGCACCGAAGACGTGCTGAACCGACGCTTGCAAGCTCAAGTCTACTACAAGGGACTGGCCTGCACCATGAAGCAAGCCCGCCAACTGGTCACCCACGGCCAAATCTGCATCGGTGAACAGAAGATCACCATCCCATCCTACGCCGTGAGCCGAGACGAGGAAGGCGACCTTCGCTACCACCCTGCCTCCCCACTGAACGACCCCAACCACCCCATCCGCAAGGCGATTGAGGGTGTGCGAGAAGCAGCCAACTACGAGGACGAAGACGTCAGTCCAGAGGCCACCGCTGAGTTCGCTGAAGAAGTTCGTGAAGCAGGGGAAGCCTCCACAGAAGCCATTGAAGGAGGCGATGAGTGATGTCCCGCAAAGCCATTGTCAACATCTTCAGTTCCTACAACAACATTCTCATGACGGCCACGGACTTGACCGGTGCCGAAACCATCACCACCTGCAACGGCGGTGAAGTCGTGAAGGCCGGCAAGGACAAGGGCGGTCAATTCGCTGCCACCCGTGCTGCAGAGCGCATGGCTGACGCCCTTAAGGACAAGGAATTCAACGAACTCATCGTGAAGTACCGCGCTCCAGGCGGCAACCTGTCCAACAACACCGGACCCGGTGCACAAGCTGCCATCCGTGCGTTGACCCGTGCGGGCATGACCATCACTCGAATCGAAGACGTCACGCCCATCGCTCACGATGGTACCAAGAAAAAGGGCGGTCGACGTGGCCGACGTGTCTGATGAAAGGTGATGGAATGAAGACCGAAGTTGTTGAAGGATGGCCCCAAGGCCACGAAATTCGTATTCTTATCAGTGAGACCGACGCTTCTCAAGTCAACGCCATTCGACGTGCACTCATCGCTGATGTGCCCAAGTTGGCCATCACCCGTGTGGACTTCTCGCAAGGCGTCACTCAAGACAACAAGGGCGAAGTTGTGGAATCCGTCAACGTGCTTCCCGATGAAGTTCTTGCTCACCGCTTGGCCATGATCCCCATTCCCACCAACCTTGACGAAGGGTTGGTCTTCCCCGACCAGTGCCAAAACTGCATGGACGTCGTTGAGAAGGACAAGGGTTGCCCCATGTGCCAGGTGTTGTACACGCTTTCCGCTCGTGGACCCGCCTCGGACGCTGAGGAGGACTTCAAAACCGTCTACGCCGGTGAGATCACCACCATCTCTGACCCTGTGTTTGACATTCGTGATGAGCACAAGCAAATCCCCTTGACCGTCCTCGCCAAGGGCCAGTTCTTGGAATTCTATGCCTTCGCTGTCCTCGGCCGAGGTCGAGACCACGCCAAGTGGTCCCCCGTCGCTGCCGTCGGTTTCCGACCCCAGCACGTCGCTGTTCTCAACAAGCCAAAGAAGGCCAGCGTGCTCTTTGACCTCGGTTTGACGACCACCGACGGCACAGCCATTGACGCCAAACTCTTCGGCAAGGACAAGAAAGTGACCGACATCAACCATGTGATGGACTTGGAAAAGGCGCTTCACCAAGTTGGCCCCGGTACCGGTCGCGAAGGTGATTTCGACGACGCCATTACCCTCGAGCCCGTGGACGGTGCTTACGTGTTCTCTTACGAGACCGATGGTAGCCTCGACCCGGTCACGGCGTTCAACATGGCGCTTGATGAGCTCAAGAATCGCTTTGAGGGCCTCAGCGAAGATTTGGCTTCCGCCCTCGCTTGAAGACCTCTGCGCGGGGTTCATCAGCCCTCACCGTCTCGCTCAGTCCGATGACGTCCACGACCGTTCAGCGCTGCGGTGGACACATCACCCTCCTGTTCACCGTCGACAAATCGAATGCACTGATGCGAAGCCAAGGTAGCCGAGGTGCAGGGTTTTCCATCCACCATGGTGTGGAAGTCAACGCCACACTTCATCGCATTGACCTGGGCGACGCTTGGAAGATGAGCGGTATCGCCCCCGACCAACCACGTCCCGTGCATGAACCAAAACCGTCGGTCATTTCGGTGACCGACATGCACGGTGAGCATCTTGAGAACACCGAATTGTACCTTGACTATCTTGAGGCCTGCAGAGACGCTACGCTGCTGCGACCAGAAGAATGGATGGAAATCAATGTCCGTTTGGAATGCCCCACCAGCCAAGGGTTTGGGATGTCGGCGGCGGGGCTGGTCGGACTGGGCAAAGCCGTTCACGCCTTGACCGGACGGGGGCGCTTGGTGCAGTACCTGAAAATCGCTCACCGAATTGAGCGCACGCATGGTGCGGGCCTCGGGGATGTACTCGGTGCAACGGTTGGAGGCGTTGAGCTACGAAAAGCCCCCGGTGCTCCGGGCTGGCCGGGCGAAGCGGTGGGTTTTGCCTGTGACGCCGAGGTGTTGTTGATTTGGAATCCACACGAAGAGCGCCATACGTCCACCTACATCGACGACCCGGATTGGCAACGTTCCATTACCGAGGCGGGCAACGCTTGTGTTGATACCTTGGCCGCCGGGCCGTGGCATGTCGGCCGTTGGCCCGATGTATTGACGCAGTCTCGACGTTTTGCGACACAGTCAGGGATGCTCGAGGAGGAGGAACGCGCTCGACTGTACCGGAGCGTGCTCGAGGCCGTTCAGTCCATTGGGGCTCAAGCCACCCTCGCTGTTCGGCTGTGCATGTTGGGAAGTTCGGTGGTGGTCGTGCCTCGTCAACTTGAGGAGCCGGTCGATGAAAACGATCTGCAGGCGATTGCAACCAAGGCCGAAGCGCTTGGGTTTGCGACGATGACCTCCTCGGTTGCCGACCTCAATCCTCAGCCGTGAGTGCAGCGAGGTCGATGGGGCCAGCATCCAACATCAGCACGCCGGGAAGAAACAAGTTTTCTGAAAACCCATGGCGGAACATGATGGCCCCGCTGCCCCATTCCTCGATGTAGCGGTTCATCTGCTTCTTCATTTTCTTACGTTGGAACTCAACGTCGGCACCGTAGAAATGCTTGGCATCAATCCACGCCACTGGCTGGTCGTTGATGTAGACATGGTCGAGGAAAAGAAGGTCGGGCGTGCGCACAGGACGACCCAGCAACTCAGATTGCTCCTTGACCATCTCAGGCTGACGGCGAAGTCGAATACCTTGGGCCTCAAACCAATCGGCGAGGATGTCCTCAAACAAATCAGCCTTGACCTGCGTCTCGGATTGGTCAACGCTCGACACGCGGTCAGCTGCCTCAGCGGCTTCGAACTCGTCCTGCTCGCGTTGCTTCATCGACGACGGGTTCCGCAGGCTTTCCTTGATTCGCTTTTTTGACCAGCCCATGGCTTCCAAGACCACCCTGAAGATGTTCATGGGCGGGAAGTCGTACTGTTTTGACAGCGCCACCACCGATGTTCCCGAGCGGTAATGGCGGGCAAGTTCTCGGGCCTTTGATTTCAATTTATGATGGGAATAGACCGTCTTTTGCTGGAGCAGAGCCGAACGAAGAGAGAGGGCCTGGTCGAGGGTCATCGCCTCGCCCTCCAGCGAGGAAGCGATTTCATCAACACCTTCATCGCTCAACCAACCAAATTCACCTCGCTTCACGACAAAGGAAGCCACGCGCTCCTCCACCTTGAGGGGGACCGGTTCAGGTTTCCATGAGAGGCGGAAGGTTCGAGGTGCATCCAAGTCCTTGGGAAACGCCATGGGGAGAGGGGTGCGTTCAAATCGCTGCTCGGCTTCGTTGTTCATGGATTTGATTTCAGAAGCGAAGCGTTCCATCTGGTGCTCCCGCTTCGGACCACCGTACCGTCGTTTCGATGAGCCTCCTCGGCGCTGATTGGAACGTCGTCGCTGCCGAGGTGATTCACCCATGCCAACTCACTTTTGGCGACACTCAATGAAGGCTCCCCACGAAACGGCTGCACGACGGGTTCTTATGCGAGAGGCCGATGGTGAACCGATGCGTTTCAAGGCGTTTCTCCCCATCTTGGCCGCCTGCATGCTCCTGATGTTTCCACTTTCCTCGGTTGAGTGGCACCCCCAAGCCACATTGGAAGAGGCCCCAACCGTCAACCACGCCTCCCAAGATAACGAAAGCGGTTGGTTGGCCAGTGCCGGTGGTTCGAGCTACGAACGCATCCGAGGCATGGTTCCCCTCTCCAATGGAAGCATGATCATCGGCGGCATGTTTGAGCAAACCATCGATTTTCACGGTGATGTGATCGGCTTTTCCAGTGAAGACTCCACGTTTGGCATCGACTTCTTCCTTGCTTGGCTGGACGAAAACGGCACCTGGACCAACACCATGGCTGGGACGAGCAGTGGACTGGACGGCATTGACTCGATGGGGCGCCTCAGCGACGGCACCGTCTTGGTCGCCGGCACCTTTTGTGGCATGACCAAGGGTGACCCGTGTAACTTGACGCTTGGCGCCTTGGAGCCGTTGAACAAATCAGCAGATGAGCATGCAAATGGAGTGTTTCTGGCGGCCATGACCCCGTTTGGAGAATGGCTTTGGGCAACGGCGTATTCCAACCCGTTCCAAATGTCCGTCATCGACCTCATGGTGCTGTCAAACGACCACATCCATCTCGCTGTTCTTCATCGGGATTCACTTGCTTCGGGCGAGGATTTGGCTCCCGGAAGTCTTTCGGAGGATTCCATCGCCATTCTTGTGCTCGATGAAAACGGTGCACCCCTCAACATGCACACCGTTTTTTCAAGTGAAAATTTGGACGCAACCGGCTCGCTCTGCCTTGATGGTTCAGGGCAGACCTATCTCGCCACCACCTTCCTTGATTGGGTCACGTTTGGCGACCATTCGCTCACCAGCGCAGGTGGCTCCAACATCGCCATCGGCCAGTACAATTCTGGAGGCTGGTTATGGGCCTCGGGCGCTGGAGGCCCCGGTGATGCCACCGTGGCCGACTGCGCTGGACGCACGAATGGCGGTGTCGCCATCATCGGTGATTTCCTTCAGAACATGACCTTTGGCGACCTTGAGGTGGCCGCTGCTGTTTGGGTTGACTTCTACGAGGCTCACATCGCTTCAAACGGCACGTGGTTGCACGCCACCGGCTTTGGTGGTAACGGCGCAGACCACGCCGTTGGCCTGCTCATGACCGAACAGGGCGACTCCATCGTGGTCGGGAAATCCACTGGCTCCCTGACCCTTGGTGAATACACGTTGAACGATATCGACGGCGTCAATGACGGTAATCATCACGATGTCTTCCTCGGACAGCGCCAAGCCAACGGCGGATGGGATTGGGCGCTTTCTGCAGGCGGCCAGGGCGATGATGTCCCCGATGCACTCGGGATGAGTGCCACCGGTTCCCCGGTCGTCTCCTTCATCTCCAACAGCGACGGCGTGTACGGCACCCACGCTTTTGACCAGCGTCAACAATACGACATGGGTTTGTGGTTGTACGAAACTGACCTTGACCTTGACGGCGTTTTGGACGGCATCGACAACTGCCCCAAACTGGCGAACAGCGACCAAGCGAACTTGGATAACGACGCCTTTGGCGATGCATGCGATGACGACATCGACGGGGACAGCGTCCTGAATGAAGACGACGATTGTCCCTCGGGCGACATGGGCTGGGCCGCCAACAGCGTTTCGGACCACGACGGCGACGGGTGCAGGGATTTGACCGAGGATTTGGATGACGACGAGGACGGTATCTTTGACGAATACGACCTCTGTCCAAAAGGCCCTGTTGGGTGGATTTCAACAGAAGAGAGCGACATTGAATCGGATGGTTGCTCGGATGAAGACAACGATAACGACGGTTTTGTTGACCAAGCGGACAACTGTCCATCGGTGGCCAACCCCACGCAAGCCGACCTCGATAACGATGGCGTAGGGGATGCGTGCGACCTTGACAAGGACGGGGACGGCATCTCCATTCCCGACGATAACTGCCCAAACGACATCAGCTCGTGGATTTCGTTCTCCTGGAATGATTACGACGCAGATGGGTGCTTGGACGAAAACGCCGATGACGATGATGACGATGACGCTGTGCTCGACGTGAACGACGCGTGCCCGATGGGAGAGAGCAACTGGGGCGACGAGGCGGCGATCTTCGACCATGATGGGGATGGATGTCATGACGACCTCGAGGACGACGATGATGACGAGGACGGCATCAAAGACCCGATTGACCGATGCCCACGAGGCCTCATCGGTGCAGCACAGGCTGGACAAGACAACGACGGCGACGGGTGCATCGATGCGGTTGAAGATGATGATGACGACCAAGACGGGGTCCTTGACCCGCTTGACCGGTGTCCAAACACGGACCCTTCAGAACAAGTTTCCTCCGACGGGTGCAGTCAATACCAACTCGACGATGACAACGACGGCGTGGTCAACGCCTACGATTTCTGTTTGGATTCACCGCTCAACGCTGTGGTGGACGAGCGAGGTTGCGCCACCGGCTCCCTCGCACCATCGGGTGAAACGGACAGCGGAGGCTTTGGATTGGCTGGGATGATGTTCTTGCTCACCGGAGCCATTGTGGTGTACGCCATCTACCTCAACAACAAGCGGCCAGGGCCACCCCTTCCCAAATCACCGGTCGGGTTTGAGGCTCCTCCAATGCCGCCGGGGCTTGAAGAGGAATGATCAGGCGTAAACAACAGCAGGCGACAGGGGCATGGCCGAGCCGGCTCGGCCCGTGTCATCGGCCTCGCTTTCACCATGCACGATGATAACCTCCGAGAGTTGGAGTTCGTCTGCAATAAAGGCCGAGGCCGCTGAAAGAACCGATGCTTCATCCAAAGCAGAACAAATAACGGCTCGAGAAGCATCGTCCCACTTGAAGACTTGAGGGAGCATTTTCTTGCCCCAGAAACCCATCATCTCACCCTTGCGCTCGCCTTGAGCCAGCGGGAGTTCTTGCAGCACGGGAATGAACTGCTTTGGATGACCGCCTTCGCCGATGAAGGACAGCGCAGCTGTCGCCATCTCACGTTTCCATGCGGGTGAGACCACGAAGGTCGCCTTGCTCGCCGGTCCACCGAGGTGACGCTCGGCCACGTTGCGAACTTTGCGGGCTTGGTCGAGGATGTCGCGGATGTATTGTTCACCGGACAAGGTCAACACGCGTGCTTCACTGAGCGGCTCGGGGAGCGAGAGGGTGCTTCCAGCGACCAGCCCGCTCGTACCGTCCAGCGCAGCCCACCATTCTTCGGCGAGGTGAGGCGTTGATACCGAGACCATCTGGGTCCACGAGGGGAGCCAGCGTCGTGCAACGTCCAAATTTTGGCCGCCACGGCGGACATACCAGTTGATGTCCTTGATGACCTCATAGTGAGAGATTTCCACCGCTCGGCGCAAATCGTAGGACTCCATGGCCTCAACGAATTCATGGACGCGCTGAGCAAAACGGGCCTCCAACCAGCCGTCCATGGGCGAGGCCGTTTCGGACCACGCCAACAGTTGCTCCGGCATGCCTCGCATTTGCACCATCACGCGATGATTGGCGTCAAGCGCAGCGTCAGACCAGTCCATGCCGGCCGTCGGGTTTGCGGCGAAGAGAATGAACAGGCGGACGGTGTCTGCACCGTAGCGTTCAATCATTTCCTCGGGCGAGACGGTGTTGCCCAGCGACTTGCTCATCTTGGCGGAGCGAGAACCGAGTTCACTGTCGCAGTGGGGGCAGGGTTGACCCTCGTAGATGGTCGGAAGGGTAATGCCACAAGGCTGGCAGAACGGCGCTGACTTGTTGACCATGCCCTGGCAGAGCAGTTCGTTGAACGGCTCGTCGATGTCGACCAGACCGAGGTCGCGAAGCGCCTTGGTCATGAAACGGGCGTAGATGAGGTGCATCTGAGCGTGCTCGATGCCACCGCAGTAGAAATCCACGTTCATCCAATGATTGGCAATCGTCTTCTCAAAGGCCGCTTCGTCATTGAGTGCATCCGTGTAGCGGAGGAAGTACCACGAGGAATCGATGAAGGTGTCCATGGTGTCGGTCTCCCGGCGGGCGGGTTGGCCGCAGCTTGGGCAATCCACGTTCAGGAAGGACTCGGACGTTGTCAATGGGTTGCCTTGGCCGAACACCACATCGCGTGGAAGTTCCACTGGGAGGTCCTTTTCTGGAACGGGAACAGGGCCGCAATCATCGCAGTGAATCACAGGAATGGGTGTGCCCCAGTAGCGCTGCCTTGAGATAAGCCAAGGCCGAATTTTCCAGTTGATGGTTTGCGAACCTCGTCCTGCCTTTTCCAGTGCATCGCACACGGCTTGTTTGGCCTCCGACCCGTACAGGCCATCAAAGCCCTCGAGCGGACTGTTGACCATCCAACCAAGGTCGACTTCGGCCTTGTCCATGGGCGCATCAGCGTCGCCCCCTTCTTCCATCACCAGGACGCGCTTGATGGGGATGCCGTATTGCTTGGCGAAATCGTGGTCTCGCTCATCGTGGGCGGGCACGGCCATGACGGCCCCGGTTCCGTAGGTGGCGATGACGAAATTGCCGATCCAGATTGGAACCTGCTCACCGGTCAATGGGTGGATGGCGTAGCGTCCGGAAAACACACCTTTCTTCTTGTTCATGTTCTTGATGCGGTCAAACTCCGCCATCGAGGCCACTTCGTCGTAGAGGGCTTTCCAAGCTGCTTCATGCTCGGTTCCAACGACCAAGGATTCAGCGAGCGGGTGTTCAGGAGCGAGGGTGACGAAGGTGGAGCCGAACAGGGTATCGGGACGGGTGGTGAAGACTTCGATGTCCCGCTCGTCGTCCACGATGCCAAAGCGAATGTTGGCGCCTTCGGAGCGACCCAGCCAGTCTCGCTGGAGCGATTTGACGTGTTCGGGGAAGCCGATGGTGTCAAGGCCGTCCTCGAGTTCCTGGCCGTAGGATGGAAGGTCAAGGAACCACTGGTTCATCTCCTTCTGGGTGACCGGGCCGTTACAGCGCCAGCAGCGACCTGCTTTCACCTGCTCGTTGGCGAGCACCGTGTTGCACGATGTGCACCAGTTGACCGGCGAGAATTCGCGCGTCGCCAGGCCGTTTTCCATGAACTTCGTGAAGAACCACTGGTTCCACTTGTAGTAGCGAGGGTCGTGGCTTTTGAGCGTGCGTCGCCAGTCGTACGAGAAGCCCATCCGCTTGATTTGTTCGGTGATGGACGCCATGTTGCGCTCCGTGATGTCGTGAGGGTGGCCGCCCTCGGAAATCGCAGCGTTTTCCGCAGGCATCCCAAAGGAATCAAAGCCCATCGGGTAGAGAACATCAAAGCCCATCAAGCGCTTAAATCGGGCGACTGCATCGCCAATGGAATAATTTCGGACGTGACCCATGTGCATTTTTCCCGAGGGGTACGGGTACATCTCAAGACAGTAGAACTTGGGGCGGTCACTGTGAATATCGGCATGAAAAAGCTCTGCCTCATCCCATTGTTTCTGCCAGCCAACCTCGTCTACAGGGGTCGTTTCGGCTGACATGAGGGTTCACCGTCCACAGGACATGCCCACCGACTCGCCGACACGCTATGAAATCCACGCCTCGTTTCTGCCACGAAACCCTACATCAGAGGGCGTCTTCATGAGCGAAATCACCGCTGGTCTCCAGCAGGAAAATGGCTTCTCTGGTGAGTTTGTACCGGTTCTTTACGCCCATCTTTCGGCGCTCGACCAAACCGAATTTCTGGAGTGTTCGGAGGTGATGAGAAATCAACTGCTGGCTCTTTTCCAGACGCTTCGCCAATTCTGCTTGTGTCGGGAATTGGCCCAAGCCTCCGTCCTGGTCAAGGAGGTTGAGAATTTTCCCTTGCAAGCTGTTGGGGTCGGGCGAAAGCGGGGGGACGGGGAGGTCTTCTTCCTTGGTGCCTGGGTGAAGTTGATTCGTGAGCGGGTAGAATCGGACCAGCCGTCCGTCGTTCTTACGCCAAACGTGTTCCTCGGTTTCGAGGATTCTCAAATGGTGGGTGATTTGGCCGTTGCTCATGTCCAAAGCACTCATCAGGGCACGGAAATGGCACCCCGGGTTGGCTGTCAAATACCCCATCAAGCGACCTCGTTGATAGCGTCCGTCCGTGGTTTCGTGCGTTTTGCCAAGAAGACCGAGGAACCACAGGCCCGCCATGGTGGCGGGGAGACGAAGCGCTTCATTGGTGGAGGCAGCGACGACGAATAACGAGAGAATCGAAGCCGTCACAACCACGGAGACGACCGTGATAACGGGGCTTGATTGACTGACGGGCGCCAACTCATCAACGGGTGCAGCGACCGCTGGTTCTTCTTGGGAAGGAAGAGCCTCTTCCATACGAACTTCAACCACCTCAACCGAAGGGGCGGCGAGGTCTGCACAAGCGGGCGAAGGTTCTGCAGAAATGACGACGTAGAGGCCTTGGACATCGGAGGATGGCGACCAAGTAGGGAGGGTTCTCGCGTTGGCGAGCAGGTGGGTTTCTTCGCCGTTTTCCATGATGTAACACGTGCCTTGTGGGGTGGTTTGACCCGCCCATGTTCCGAGGAGTTCAAATCGCTCGGGGGCGATGGTTTCAACGACGTCCTCCTCGACGACCTCGCCGAAATTTTGAGGCCAAGAAAACGGTATTGAGACGGTGGCTGTGGACGTGGACAGCACGGTCAATTGGAGGGCGTATTCGCCGTCGGGAACCAAGGCTTCCCCGTCCTGCACCATGCTGATGGCAAGCGAATCAAACCGCAAGGGCTCCTCGGAGGAGGGCAGGAGAATCTTTCGTCCATCATAGGCATCGCACAAGGTCTGGAATTGGTGGACAACCTCGTTGTCGAGGTTGAGGAATTCCACCTCAAACGCACAGGGTTGAGCCAATCGAAGGTAATCGTCGGCTTCGCTGGACATCAGGGCGGCGACGTTCATGGTGGTCTCGTCGCTCCAACTCAGCGAGGCTTCAAGGTCAGCAGAACTGGCTCCAGCACAGGGGTTCGCCTCCATGGAGGCGTACTCAATATGTTGACTGGCGGCAAGCCCGTGTTCGGGCACTTCAGCGATGACGGTGTATGTACCCGGCTCTGCTCGGCAGCCGTTTTCGAGGTAGAAATACCACTGGGGTAGCGTAAGGCGTTCAGGTTCATCACTCAAAGTGAGTTCCAAATCAATCTCGGTGCAGGTCTTGCCCGTTCGTGAATCAAAGACGGTTTGACCGAGGTCGTCGACGACCCACATCTCCGCTTTGCACGAGGAGGTGAAGTCAACAACCGTTGGGTTGCCGTCGGTTGAGGTG
>JAYYBT010000073.1:0-2846 GCA_036162675.1 Thermoplasmatota archaeon | reverse complement strand
GACATGCCTTGGTTCAAAAAAGGATGAAATCATCGCTACCTTTGAAGACCGTCGTTTCAAACATTGACCATGCCAAGGCGCAAATACGGACGTCTTCGCAAAACGGTCGAACAGCCGCCCAAAGGAAATTGCTCTCGGTGCCGTTCAGGCAAACACTGCCCCATTGAAGGCCACCAAGGAAACTCGGTGCATCCTCACCGAGCATGGACAGGGCCTGAACAGGTTTCGAAACGCAAGAAATCCACGTCGTGATCACATCACGCCATGGCTGCTCGTCGAGGGTGTGGTCTCCTCCACTGGATTGGTTTCGATCGGCGTCTCATCCATGTCCTCACGCATGGACTGGGCGCGATGATAGACCTCTCGAAGCGTTTGGTCTGAAATTTCGAGGTAAACGCGCGTTGTAGCGATGGTGGCGTGCCCCATCAGGCGTTGAATGGTGACCAAATCGGCACCGCGTTCCAACAACCCGGTGGCGAAATTGTGGCGCAGCACGTGCGGCGTCAGTTTCCCTTTGGGCAGCCCTGCTTCTTGCCCCAGTGCATCCATCATTCGCTGAACGCCTCGGGGCTGAAGCCGACGGCCGTGGCGATTGACGAAACAGGCTTGTTCCTCCTCGGGTGCCAAACGGGTACGAATCGGGATCCACGCTCGCAAGCGAGCAACGGTTCGGGCCGTGAAGAGCACAAGGCGGTCTTTGTCGCCCTTTCCGCCGAGAACACGGGCTGAGCCGTCATCAAAATCGATGTCTTCGAGGTTTAATTCGCAGACTTCGCTCACGCGCAAGCCCGTGTCGAGCATCATCGTGACCACCAGCGAAGTCGCCGGGTCTTCGCTGATTTCAGCCGTTTCCAAGACCGTGGTCAATTCCCTTCGGGTGAGCGTGCGAGGAAGTCGTTTGCCGGTGCGTGCACGCTGGAGATGGTCCGGCCAACGAAGTCCAAGCCAGGCGATGAGGTGTCGAGCAGCCGCAAGTCGTGCGTTGTAGGTGGTGGGCCGGAGGCCGGCGATGCTGTGAGCCCAGAGGTCCAAACGGCCCCCCATTGGCTCCATTCGTTCAGCCAGTGTTTCGATGGTGAGGTTTTCGTACGCCTCTTCGCTGAGGACATCTTCACCCGGGAGCACGGTTTCAATCAACGGTCGCAGACCGTAGAAGTATGATTTCTGGGTGTTTTCAGATTTGTTTTCGGTCTGCAGTTGCCGCTGATAACATTCCAGCCACGGAAGGTGGCGAAGATGGGTCAATCGGGCAGGAAGCGAGAGCTGCTCTTCCGCCAAGCGTAACTGGCTTGGCTTTCGCGCCTTTGGTTGTGGCGTTCGCATCTCTCGTCTGTTCATTCGGCGTCACCGCCTCCCGCCGAAGCGGGTGTGCATCCCATGTCCCGGAGGACATGCTGAAAGTAGTGGCCGTGTTTATCAACTCATCGTTGAACGAGAGGAATGAGAAAGGGAAGGGACCTTTTCCGTGCCTTGGCACGAGAAAGGTCGTTGTACAACTCAGTGAGCTGGAAGAAGGGTCAGCAGCAGGCTGCACTCAAAGGTGCTCGATGCCTTGCTTCTTGACGTTGGCCTTCTTGATCATATCTGGCAACCAGTCAGGTCCGCCAGCAGGCTTGGGGACCATCGAGATGCTGCCCGTGAAGACGTGGACCCGCTTGGTTCCACGCTCTCGTAGGCGGATGGTCGTGTGTCCGCGGGTAGCGGCCTTCAAGGCTGCACCGCGGGGTTGCTTGCTCGCAAATACCTGGCTCGTGTCTTTTCCGTTCTCCATGAGAACGAAGTATTTCTTTCCGTCTGACATTGGATTACCTCCAAATCGTCCTTGTGCCGTTGAGCATATAATGTTTTTCCCGAAAAAAGGCGATACTGCGCCACATATGCCGCTCAGTACCCCATTCCGAAAGGCCTTTTTCACCGGATTTCCACTCAGTCCATCGGTTTGAAATCCTTCAATCAAGGTCTGCACCGGCAAGGGTTTTCGTGTTCATGACGCCATCGACGCAACGAATGTGTTCAACCACGGCTTTGGCGATGGTTGCAAGGTCGTCAGCCTCCAACTTCACGATAAGGTCGTGATCGCCAAAGAGGACCGTGGCGTCGGTCACGTGTGGGAGGGATTTGACGCCTTCGTAGACCTGCTGTTCCATTCCAGGTTGAACGTTGATGAGGACATAACCGATTGCCATGGTGCTCTGTTGACCACGGGTGGCGCTAGCACATCACCCTTCCGCTTGAGCTTCGTGGGCCTCGAGTGTCCGTTTTGCCTCTTCCACATATGTTGCCCATTGTTCGGGCGCCCAACCCTCTGGAAGCGGCCCGTCCAGCCATCGGTGGTAGTCCTCAAGCGTCCATCCATCAGGAACGATGTCTGGAAGAACGGGTGCGGATGGCTCATCGAGGAGACCAACGCTTTCCTCTTGCTCAAACAAGTCTTCCGTGCTGAGGTACGGTTCAGTCGCTTCAGTGTGCCATTTTTCTCCGTTCTCAACGCCGCTCCGCTTCCTGACCAACCATCCGGTCGTGACGAGAATTGAGACCAGGAGGGCGAGAGGTAGGACAACGTTGAGACTCGCCGCTTCATTTTCTGTTGACGGGCGTTGGACGTTTTGCTCGGAGGTGTTACATGTAACGCAGTCATCTGCTCCTCCAACTTCAACGGTGGCGTTGATGAAAAAGGATTGCTGGAGGTTGTCCAAACAGCTGATGTTCACCGCCAAACTCGCGTTGGCCAACGCCACCGTCAAGGGATACCGATAACTGAGGTCGTTGGAGAACACGCCTTCTGGACCTGCCGGAAGAACCGATTGAGTGAGCAAGGCATTGTCGGGCCCGTAGAGATTGAAGGC
>JAYYBT010000072.1:0-4238 GCA_036162675.1 Thermoplasmatota archaeon | reverse complement strand
CAAGTGTGAATTTCGGCATCACCAACTCGAGGTCGGTAAGGCACGGAGATTTCGATGGCTTTTTTCTTGCCAAGGTGTCGACGAGCGAGGATTTTGATTTCTTCACTCAGCGGCATGCCGTCGTTGGTGGGGCGCATTTTTTCGTTGTCAAAGATGGACTTACGGAAGACCCACATACCCGTTTGCGAGTCCTTGATACCGTACCAGAACAGCATACGAGCCGTGAACGAGAGCAGCCAGTTCCCGAAGCCGTGCAGGCCCGACATGGAACCGTCTTCGGCCAGCGTTAACCGGTCGCAGGTGATGAAATCGAGATCGTCGTCCACCAGTCGCTTGACCAGTTCGGGCACCAATTCAGCAGGGTAGGTGCAGTCGGCGTCCATGGTGACGATGATGTCGTTCTTGGCGACGTCAAAGCCCGTACGATAGGCTCGGCCGTAGCCCTTGCGAGGCTCCAAATGCACGCGGATGTCCTTCTCGAGAGCGATTTCTCGGGTGCGGTCGGATGAGTTGCCATCAACGATCATGATTTCGAGGTCCTCGCACCATCCTCGTGGGATGGCGTCGATGGTCGGCCCCAAGGCTTCCTCTTCGTTTCGGGTTGGCAAAATCACGGTGACGGACACCGGTAGCACATCGCCCATGTCGCTTCCACCCGAGGATTGACCTTCAAAGGTTTGGCTCAAAGCGTGAGTATCCGCTCACCGGACTCAATGACATTCAAATGCAGGTTCCTTGTGGTGCTCAGCATGCACATTGCCATGGTCTCGGGCGAGTATCCTCCTCGCTGGGGAGGCATTGGCTCGGTGGTCTACCATTTGGCAGGTCATCTCGCCCAGCGCGGACACGATGTAACCGTCATCACGCGTACCCACAAACAAGCCACGCCTCAACAACCGGGTGTGAGTGTCTTGCACGTTCCTTGGCTCAAGGCCCCCATGGCTTTCACCCGTTCCTATGGAAAGCACGCCCTGACTGAACTCCGCCGCTTGCACCAGGTCAAACCGGTGGATGTCGTTCACACCTTGCTCCCGCTGGTCAGTTGGACGGCCAAGGAATACCTCTGGGTGGAGGAGAACATCGCACCGGTGGTCTCCGCCCTCAACGGCAGTTGGATTGGCGAGCGTGAAGGTATGAAATTGGCCGCACGCCACAACGAGGCTGCGACGTGGAAGAACCCGAACGATTTGGCCATTCTTTTGACGGGCGGCTACTACGCCAAGTATGAACAAGCGGGCGTGGAGCATTCCAGCGTTTCCGTGGCTATTTCGCAGTCAACGCGAAGAGAATTTGAGCAGTGGTACAAGCCACCCGAAGATTGGGTGTGCGAAACGGTGCTCTACGGCGTGGACCACAAGGTGTTCCGTCCCATGAACCACGACCATGAGGAAGAACAACTCGCCTACGAGGCGCTTCGCAAATCCTACGATGCGGCAGACGAAGCGGCTTTGACGGGACGTCCGGACACCGAAACGCCCCTGCTCTTGGCCGTTGGACGGCTGGTCGCACGCAAAGGCCATCGTACCCTCTTGAGGTCCATGCCCTCCATTCTGAAGCAACACCCCGGTGCTCGGCTGGTCATCATCGGACGCGGCCACATGCGCAAGACGCTCTTGAGGCAAGCGAAACGCTTGGGCATCGCCCATGCCGTTCACATTCAACCAGGGATGAGTTTTGAGCAACTCGCCCTGCATTTCCGGTCGGCCGACCTCGTGATTTACCCCTCCTATTACGAGGGTCAGGGTTTGATTCCACTCGAAGCCTTGGCCAGTGGCACCCCGGTGGTCACGGTCGACCAAGCCCCACTGACGGAGATGATTGATGAAGAGGTCGGTGGCTTGTTTGCTTGCGGCGACCACGAGGACTTGGCAAGGGCCGTCAACCAGTGCTTGGACCACCCGGAAGAACGGACCTCACAGATGGAGAAAGGTCGCCAGCGTGTGCTCGACCGATTCACCTACGAGCACAACGCCGAAGCCTACGAAGCCATCTATGCCTCGCTGTTTGAAGCGTGATGATGCCGTGAGCGTAAGGTCATTAGGAGGGGGTAAGGTCCCCGCACCATGCAGGGACGAGCGCTCTTTCTTTCGGTGATGGTCGTCACCCTCTCGCTTTCCGGATGTTTTGGTGAAGAAACGGTGGTCCCTCCTGTGGTTGAAGAAGAGCCGACCGACACTCGGGTCTTCGTCACCGACCGCTACGGGCAACCCGTTGATGTGCCCCTCATTGACATGACCTTCCAGTTCAGTGATGTTGGTGAAACGGGCAAAGAGCCCAGCATCGGTATCACCTCGAGCGGCTGTATTTTCTTCATCGCCATGGAGAAGGTGATGCGTTCGTGCGATGGCGGTGCGGCATGGGAAGAAACCCAAGACCCCGTCATGTGTTCACCCACCACCAGTGACCCCTATGGCTGGGTTGACCCCATCACCGACCGCGTCTTTGGCGTCCAGATGATCGGTCTTGAGACATCGTGGATTTGCTGGAGCGATGATGACGGCGAAACCTGGATGGGCAACCCCCACGACTCCGGTACCACACCCCTCAACGACCACATCAAACTGGCCAGTGGCCCGTGGACCAGCAGCGGCTACGGTTTGGTGGGTCAAATCACGAGCAGTTTCTATGAAACGGCCGTGTACTACTGCTACAACAAATTGGCCGGTATTTTCTGCTTCACCAGTTATGACGGCGGTGCAACCTTTGAGACAGGCGGTCAAATCATCGGCCTCGCCACCACCAACGGGGGCTTGCACGGCGCCATTTCCACAGCCCCTGACGGCACCGTCTACGTCACGCCTCGTGTCGCCACACCCACGGTCATCGTGTCCAAGGACAACGGCTTTTCGTGGTTTGAGCGAACCATGGGCGAGGACGTGAACACCCCAAATCCCCGCAAGAATTCCGAGGTCTCCACCGACACCGCCTCCAATGCGTACCACGTGTGGACGGGGGCTGACGAAGGCGTCTACATGTCGCGCTCGACCGATTCAGGAGAAACATGGGAACAAGAAAGCATCCGCATTTCCCCCGCCGGCGTGATTTCGTCGGTGTTCCCTCAAACCGATGCGGGCGACCCCGGTCGTATCGCCATCACCTATTTGGGCAGCGAAAACGGCGAGATGCTCAATCAATCCGACATCGATGGTAACCCGTGGGACGGCAACGCTCACTACGCCCCCAACAATGCCACCTACCACCTCTACATCACCTACAGCCTGAACGCCCTTGATGATGAGCCCATTTTCCACACCTACCGAGTGACCGACGACCCCGTTCAGCGAGGTTCCATTTGCTTGAATTCGGGTGATTGCCGAGACATCGGAGGCTCAAACCGCAACCTGCTTGATTTCAACGACCTTCACATCGACCGTGAAGGGCGCGTTTACGTTGCCTTTGCCGACGGTTGCACAGGGGAATGCACCACGAAGGAAGGCGCGAGCGCCGAGGACTCCCGAGACGGGCGCGGCGCTGTGTACTATCTCGCTGCAGGACCAAGCCTGCTCGAGGAATTCGGCACCATGGCGCCTATCATGCAATGAGGCGCCTCAAGCAAAGATGCGGGCTCGGAGTTTTCGCAGACTCAGGCGCACACCAAGCAAGGCTTTGCGCAAGGTGGACAAGCGCACAGGCTGTGTGAAGACATCGCCCGAGCGTCGAACGATTTCGTTGAGAATTGAGGTGTAAGCATCCGCCATGATTTCGGGCTGCACACGTGCTCGTCCGTCCAAGTAGCCAAACAACTGGTTGGCTGAGGACTGATGGCGCTTGATGACCTCAAGGTATTCCACGATGAAGCCTTTCCACGCCAGGGTGTTGGCAATGTTGCCAGAGCGCAACATTTCGGTCGTGATGTTGTGGGACGCCAAGATGTCAAGTGGGAGGTAAATACGGCCCCGTTCCATGTCCTCGTTGATGTCTCGCAGGACGTTGATGAGTTGCATTTGGATGCCGAGGTCAATGGCGTGGAGTCGGGCTGCTCGGTCTTCGTAGCCATAGATTTCGATCAAAATGAGGCCGACAGCAGAAGCGACCTTGTAGCAGTAGGAGCGAAGTTCGTCCCATGTTTTGTTGGCCACGGGGTAGAGGTCATCCTCCATTCCTTCAATGACGGTTTCAAAATCATTGAGCTTGATGGTGTAGCGCTCGAAGACGTCTTGGAGTGCAATAAAGATGGGATGGTCGTCAACCGTGATGCGTTGTTCACTGGCGGCGTGGAGTTTGAGGCGAATGTCCAC
>JAYYBT010000071.1:0-5320 GCA_036162675.1 Thermoplasmatota archaeon | reverse complement strand
GATTTCAACATCGACCAGTTTGTCATTCGTCTTTACTACAAGTGAGGAGGCAATCGCATGCGACGAACGAGCATCGTGGCGACCATCGGTCCGGCCTGCGATGACCGTGCGACACTCAAATCCCTGCTCGAAGCGGGCGTGGACGTGTGTCGCTTCAACTACTCCCATGGCGAGCCTGAAGACAAAACCGAACTCTATCAACGGGTTCGCTCCATCGAAGACGAATTGGGCCGGCCCACATGCATCCTCGCTGACCTACCGGGACCGAAACTTCGCCTCGGTAATTTTCCTAAGGTTGAGATGCTGGAGGAAGGGGCGGAAATCACCCTTCATTGCGGTGTCCGCGAACTCGATGCGACCCATGGTACGGATTTTCCCGTGGAATACGGCGGTCTTTCGGCCGAGTTGAAGGTGGGCGACCCTATTTTGGTCGCCGACGGCCTCATTCGACTGACGGTCATCTCGACCACGGGGGAAGCCAACGGGAACATTCGCTGCAAGGTGGAAGACGGCGGCCCCATCAGCAGCCGCAAAGGTGTGAACGTCCCGGGCACACTGGTCGACCTGCCCGCCATCGGACCCAAGGACCAAGCCGCTTTGCAACACGCTCTTGAGAACGGCGCCGACTACATCGCCGTGAGTTATGTGCGAACAGCCGAAGACCTCGCTCCAGCCAAAGAAGCGGTTCGGGCAGCGTCCATGCACGTCCCCGTGCTCGCCAAGATTGAACACCCCGTGGCGTTGGAGAATTTGGACAGCATTCTCAACATCGCCGACGCCGTCATGGTGGCCCGTGGCGATTTGGGTGTTGAGATCCCGCTGGAAAACGTCCCCGTCGTTCAGCAGCAGATTATCGACAAGGCTCTGGAGCGTGGTATGCCCGTCATCGTCGCCACGCAAATGCTTGACTCCATGACCTTCCAGCCTCGTCCTACACGAGCAGAGGTGAGCGATGTGTCCACCGCCATTCGCCACGGTGCGACCGGCGTCATGCTCTCGGGTGAGACCGCCTCGGGCACTTATCCACTCGAGACCGTGGAAACGATGGCTCGCATCGTCAAAGCCACGGAGGAGGGCCTCGGTGCATCCAACCTTCGTCCAACCGCCCTCGCAAGGTTCCGTTCGACGCGGGCGGTCGCCCATGCAGGCGTTGAGCTCGCTCGTGAGGCGGGGGCCTCTCGTATCGTGGTGGCCACCCAACACGGGACCTCGCCTCGGTTGGTTTCCGGCTACCGCCCCGAAATACCCGTGACGGCCGTGAGCGACCGGCTGCGAGCATTGCGTCGCACCTGTTTGCTTCCGGGCGTTGATGCTATCCTCTCAAAAGAACACGAACGAGGCTCGAAAACGATGCGAGAAGCGGTTGAACAATTGGTCATCGAGGGGCGCATCAAGCCAGGGGAACGGGTCGTGTCCATTTCAGGCAGTCCGCTGGCGATGCGGGGCGCGACCAGCACCCTGAGGCTGTACAAAATCGGCGATGCGGGCGAGATATTGGACACGGAATGAGGCCTTGGTCGCCAAAACATCGTTCAAAACTGCGCAGATTCCGCGTCGCGCTCTTGATATAGGGGATATTTGTCGCATGCCTTGCTAAGGAGCGATTACCATGCCATCACAATGGGAAGACAGAAGCAAGCCACACCGCAACATCGTGTTTATCGGTCACGTCGACCACGGAAAGTCCACAACCGTTGGACGTCTCCTCCTCGACTCCGGTCACATTGAAGAGCACGTTATTGAGAAGAACGAAAAACTCGCTGCCGAATCCGGTAAGGCCGGTTTCGGACTTGCGTACGTCATGGACGGACTCAAGGAAGAGCGCGAGCGTGGTATCACCATCGACGTCGCTCACAAGGAGTTCTTCACCCCTGACTACTACTGGACCATCATCGATGCTCCAGGCCACCGCGACTTCGTCAAGAACATGATCACCGGTGCCTCCCAAGCTGACACCGCTGTTCTGCTCTGCGCTGCCAACGACGGTGTCAACGCCCAGACCAAGGAACACGCTTTCTTGGCCAAGGTGTTGGGTGTCAAGGGCCTCATCGTCCACGTCAACAAGATGGACATCTCGGGTGTCGATTGGACCGAAGAGAAGTACAACGCTGCCTGCAAGGAAGTCTCTCAACTTCTCCGCATGGCCGGTTTCAAGCCCGACGACGTTCCAATGATCCCTGCCTCGTCCCTCAACGGCGACAACGTGTTCAACAAGTCCGACAAGTGCCCATGGTACAAGGGTCCAACCCTCTTCGAGGCCATCAACGCCACGCCCATGCCAGACAAGCCATCCGACAAGCCTCTCCGCTTGCCCATTCAGGATGTCTACAAGATCTCCGGTATCGGTACCGTGCCTGTTGGTAAGATCGAAACCGGTGTTCTCAACGTCGGTAAGAACGTCGTGTTCAACCCTTCCATGAAGGGCGGTGAAGTGAAGTCCATCGAGATGCACCACACCATGGTCGACAAGGCCGAACCTGGCGACAACGTCGGTTTCAACGTTCGTGGTCTCGCTGCTGACGACATTCGCCGTGGCGACGTCGCAGGCTACTCTGACAGCGAACCAACCTTCGTTCGCCACGACGAGCACTTCGTCGGACAGATTCAGCTCATGGACATTCCAAAGGCTGTTTCCGTTGGCTACACCCCTGTGTTCCACGCTCACACCGCTCAAGTCGCTGTGAAGTTCATGGAACTCTTGGAGAAGACCAACAAGTCCGGAAAGGAAGCCAACCCTTCCTTCTTGAAGACTGGCGACGCCTGTCTCATCCGCTTCCAGCCAACCAAGCCGTTGGCCATCGAGCAAATGGACACCTTCCCAGAGCTTTCCCGCTTCGCTATCCGCGACATGGGTAAGACCGTGGCTGCTGGCGTCTGCTTGAAGATCGAGAAGAAGTGAGTTCGCTCACTGGATGATTGGTGCGAGGAGTGAATTGAATGGTTGCTGTGACTGTCATCAAGTTGACCGGTGAAAACCACAAGGACATCGATGACGTTGCCAACCAAATCAAGACCATTTGCGACAGCGGTGGAATCAACCTCCGAGGTCCGATTCCACTCCCAACCCGCCGCCTTGTCGTCCCTGTCCGCAAGGCACCAGACGGCGAAGGAAGCGAGACCTACGACCACTGGGAAATGCGTATTCACAAGCGCTTGCTTGAGATGGATATTTCCACGGCCAAGGACCAAACCGCTCTCCGCTCGGTCACCAAGATTCCCATCCCTGACACCGTCAGCATCGAGATCTCGATGAGAAACATCAACTGAGCGCGCTCGGTTGACATCGCCGTTTCAACCTGCAGCGAAAGCAAGGTGGGTCTCAGGTCAACCTGAAGGAATTCACAAGGCGGCCCGCTCGGCAACACCGGCATCGACCAACCATGCAGCGGTGGCTTCGTCGAGGAAGTGGACATCGCCGGCCTCCAAGGAGAGCGGCTCGCCCGATGAGTCCATGATCGGCTCGGGCATTGTTTCGAGAATCCGGACCCGGATGTTCTCCTCCATTTCTTCAGTTCCATCCGCCGACGACTCTTCAGGTTCCGCCACAACCTCGGCCGGAGCATCTCTGTCAACGGTTTCTTCCTCTTCAGGCAGAATGTCCTCAATGACGTCCATCGGTTCTTTGGAAGGTGCCAGTTCCATGGCAGCACCGTGCTTGGCTCCTGTTGCACCTTGATGTTGAGGGGCACTGGCGGGTTTGACCGCATCCCGCTCAGCCATGTCGGCCAACAGATAGGCTTCTTCATCCGCCCAAGGTGCATCGTCCATCCAACGCTCTTCAGCGTCCTCCTCAGCCGCCTGAAGGGGTTCCAATGTGTCTTCGAAGGCCAAATCGGGTGGTGGCTGTGAGGTCAGTTGACCTTCACCCATGAAGGCATCAAGTTGCATGGTTCCCGGGGCATGGGTTCGGGGGGCTGTTCGTAGCTCTCCAAGGAGCCCTTGTTGCATCCCTTGCCAATCAATTTCTTTCTTGAAGCGGTCAACATTCAGTTGCAATGCGTGGTAGAAGGCTTTCTCTGCGGGGTCGTGTCGTTGCCAATCAAGCGAGGGAAGTTCTTGGGTCATGCCGGGGTTCACCCCGCTTCGCAAGGCTTGGCTTGCGACGTGTTGCATCATCGCGACCATGCGTTTGCGAGCAAGTTCTGAAGCGATGCGTCGGATATTCGTCTGCCTTTTCTGCAGGTTTTGAAGTCGCATATCAGTGGAGCCTTTTCGGACCATGTCCTGAATTTCAACATCGAGGGTTGAGAGCAACGCCCTGACCATTTCCCAGAAATCCTGGCGCGGCAACGGAATGGGTACGTGGCGAGGTAATTGTTGGCGATGGGTGGTGAACAACTGCTCCTCAATCTCCTGCGCTTGTGCGCTGTCGAGATCCCGAACAGGGGTCATGATGAGGACGTGAAGGTGACGGGATTTGAATCCTCTTCATCCAAACAATCGCTCATTCTTCATTGATGCATGCATGACACCCTTTCATATCACAAAACCTCACCTCGCACAGCGAGGTGATTCTCCCATGATGCCCGCCCATCGTCCCGAAATTTCCCGGGGGAAGAGCGTCAGCGCTCTGGGTATGTGCCTCTTGATGGTGCTGGTTTCCTTATCGGCGATGGTGCCTCCGGCTAACGAGTACGTTCCGCAAACGGCGGCTCGGTCAATCTACTACACCCCCCAACCAAACGAAGTGGGGTTGAACTTGACAAGCACCGGCGTGCTCGGCGTTCCGTACAACCACACGTTCTCGGACGGGTCCTTGTCGGTGACCCCGATGTGGGCGAACGCAGATGATACCGCTGCGCGCTTCGGTATCGATGCCAGCACGGGCTGGACCGGTACCCATGTTGACACGCAAGGCATTGGCCATGGAGGTCAGTTGAGCCTGGCGACCGAATCCAAGCTGGCCACCTTGACGGATTTCGAAACGCTCATCGAGACCCTCCCCGACTGGGAAGGGCAAGGCCCGAACCACAACGCATGGAACGTCATGCCCCTCAACGGCACGTCGGTTTCGGGCCATCCATCAGCGGCCACCGATGGCCAGCGCGTGCTGGCCACGCAGGCTTTGGACGGCTTATCGGCCAACATGAGCGGCTGCCTTGCCTCGCCGGCGTACGCCATTCCGGCCTTTGTCAACCAATACAACTTGACCGTGGACCACTGGCTTTCCTTCTTGGACGACGATGCGGCTTGGGTAGAAGCGCGTACAACAGGTGGCTCATGGCAAGTGTTGACGCCCAGCGCTTCCTACACCAACACCTCCTCCCTTAGCGGAGCACCAAGTTCGGTTTGGTCCGGTCAATCCAATACGTGGCAGCAA
>JAYYBT010000070.1:0-8406 GCA_036162675.1 Thermoplasmatota archaeon | reverse complement strand
GCCATCAACCGAAGAGTGGAGGGCATCACTCGCAGCAACACCATGGCAGGTCTGCTCAACAACAATTTCAAGAAGTGGTTAGCCAATTCTGCCATGTCGCCCATCCAACTCACCGAAGAGCTTGACACCGACAAGGACGGTATCATCTCGGGCGACGAATTCGCAACGCTGCTCGGGAAAATGACCGGTGAGCGGCCCCCGGAATGGGTGGTGGAACTGGTCTTTTCCTTTGTCAACGCCAACGTCAACGACGGGATTCCTGTTCGAGACTGGATGGCTTTTTTGGCCGCCAGTGGGATGGAATTCCCTGACGAATTGTTTGAGGAAAAAATTGAGGTCTCCGGAAGCATCGCCATCCTTGAAGACGCCATCCTCGCTGGTGATGCGTTTTCGGTTACTGTTTCCTTCAACACCGATGTCGTCGCTTACGAGTTTGCTGTCGTGGAGCAAACCACCTCCAATGTCCTTGACAGCATGCTCACGCCCGTTGCCGCCATGGACCGACCTGATTTTGATGAGTTTACCCTCGAAATCGACGAGCCAGGAACCTACATGGCAGAGTTGAAACACCTCGGTGTTCGTCTGGATGCCCAAAGTTTCACCGTATTGCCCAAGCCATCCATGGAAGAGCCCGTGGCTCATAAAACGGTTGAAGAAACGCACGAAGAAGAGACCGAAGTTCACGTGGAAGTTGATGCTGAAGACGGGTTCGAAGGCTTTGTGACCTTGGTTGAAACTGCCAAACTCCGAAGCGATGCACAAGCGATGATTGCAGAAGCACCCGCCTATGCTGTCCATAGCCACATCAACGCCGTTTCACGAACCCTGCTCGGCGAGGGCCAGTACAGAAACGGGATCACCTTGCACTGCACCGATGACGGTGGAGCAACCTTCAGGGTCATGCTCAAACCAAGAGAGATTGAGCCTCAAGTCGGCGAACGATTTGAGCAAAACGTGGTCTTGCACGATTGGGACGTGGCCCTGAGGCAACTGGTTTGTCGTGAACTTTGATCACTTGAGCGCACGAGCGATCACAATGCGCTGCACTTCTTGCGTACCTTCGTAGATTTGCGTGATCTTTGCATCTCGGAAGAACCGCTCAACGGGGAATTCCTTGGTGTAACCGTAGCCGCCCAGGACTTGGATGGCACGTTCTGAAACCCACATGGCGGTGTCGCCAGCGAACAACTTCGCCATGCTCGCTTCCTTGGAATGACGAGGACCATCGGCATGGTAGTGTTGTTCCTTGGTCCAAGCTGCTTTGTAGACGAGAAGGCGAGCAGCTTCGATTTGCGTGGCCATGTCCGCAAGGTAGGCCATGATCATCTGGTGGTAGGCGATTGGCTTGCCGAAGGCCTCTCGCTCGTGAGCGTATTGCAAGGCGGACTCGTACGCGCCCTGGGCGATACCGAGGGCTTGGGCGGCGATACCG
The DNA here is from genome assembly GCA_036162675.1 of Thermoplasmatota archaeon. GTDB lineage: Archaea > Thermoplasmatota > Poseidoniia > Poseidoniales > Poseidoniaceae > Poseidonia. The sequence goes on along the minus strand of JAYYBT010000070.1, from coordinate 6,974 downwards.
ATGCGGCTGTTGTCAAGAGCGTTCATTGCGATGGGGAACCCGTTGCCAACGCCCTTGATGACATTCTCAACGGGCACTTTGCAGTCGTTGAGCACAAGGGTGCAGGTATCGGAGGAACGGATGCCGAGTTTGTCTTCCTTCTTTCCGACCGAATAGCCTTCGTAGTCTGCATCGACAATGAAGGCCGTGGTACCACCGTGCTTCTTGGTGCCATAGTCGGGGTGGTCGACGTCCTTTGCGAACAGTACGAGAATCTGGGCTTGTGCGCCGTTGGTCACCCACATCTTCTCGCCGTTCAGGACGTAATGGGTGCCGTCTTCGGAGAGTTTGGCTTTGCAGGACATGGCAGCAGCGTCGGTTCCAGCACCGGCTTCTGAAAGTGAGTAGGCACCTACTTCGCCCGCTGCGAGGCGTGGGAGGAACGTTTTCTTCTGGTATTCATCACCATGAAGAGCGATGGTCATGGAACACAGACCGACATGGACGCAGTACATGACGGCGAAGGATGGGTCCACCCGAGCCAGCTCTTCGATGATGATGGCTTCGGATACATCATCGATGGGTGAGCCGCCGTACTCCTCCGGAATTGTGATGCCGTGCAATCCGTATTCAAGGAAGGTTTGCCACTCTTCGGACGGAGGAATTTGGTTTTGGTCACGGTGCTCAACCGTTGGAGCAAGCACCGTTTCGGCAAAGTCTCTCACCAGTTCACGAATCATTTGTTGCTCGTCGGTTTCGCCGAAGTTCATGCCCTCACCAATCCTCCCAACATGAGGAGTTTCTTAACCCGTTTGATTGGTTGAAAATACAATTTTTTCCTATGTCTTCATATACCACCTGTGGAAGCCGCGTGTTGAGGCAGATAACATGGATGACGACATCATCGAATTTGTGATTGCTCAAGACCGAAAATACTCCATGGACCACCTGTGGTTTCAGCAAAAGGACCAGAAACTCATGATTGGCGTGAGCGAATTTATGCGCGTCGAAATCGGCGACATCCTTCGCGTGATTCTTCCTCAAGCGGAAACCGAAGTCGATGAGGGCGGCAGCCTGTTCTCCCTTTGGACCGCCGACGAGAAAGTCTCGCTGACATCTCCGTTTTCTGGCGTGATTTCCGATGTGAACGGCGAGGTTGAAATCAACCCAGACCTGGTCAACGATTCCGCCTACAACGACGGTTGGATCATCCTTCTCGAGCCCCACGAATTGCAACTCAACCCCGACGACAAGCAAGTGCTTGAGAACCTCATGGAGCACGACGAATACGTCGAGTACCTTGCCGAACTGTGAAAACATCGCGCCCCGAGGGTGTCTCCTCCTCCCCAAGGATGATGAACTCACACCACAACCCGTCCTCATGACCGACGCCATGGAGCAACTCAAGGCCAGTTTGCAAAACGCTCCAGTCATCTGGAAAGGTGATTACCCCTACTTCATTCACCCCGTGACGGACGGTGTTCCTCGTATGGACCCGAGCGTCCTCCACGCCATCACGGAACTGGCGGTGGGCCGGGTAGACTGGAATGGGATTGATTTGCTCCTCGGCATTGAAGCGATGGGCTTGCCCCTCACCGCTCCCTTGAGCATGGCCACGGGTATTCCTTTGGTCATCGCACGAAAGCGCTCCTACGGCCTTGATGGCGAGGTGGAAATCGACCAGTCCACGGGCTACTCAAAGGGCGCCATGTACCTCAATGACCTGCGAGAGGGTGAGCGCATCGCCATCGTCGACGATGTGCTCTCGACCGGGGGCACCCTTGAAGCGGTTATTGAAGGCGTGCGACGGGCAAAAGCCAACGTCACCGATATCATCGCCGTCGTCGAAAAGGGCGAGGGGCTGAAGCGCCTCCAAGGCCTTTATCCCGACATCCGAATCCAATCGCTGGTTCGCTTGGTGATGGACGGTGACACCATCGTTCTCCTTGATGAATGAACGGCCTGTTGAGAATGGGTGGCTTCATGAGGGAGAGGCCACGCCCTTGCAGTGAGGGGAAGCATGGACCTTGACCGCCACGACTTCGAACTGGACGAGTTGATGGAGCGCATCCGCGCCAATGACAACCGTTTGATTGCGCTTCAGGTCCCCGAAGGCCTCAAGATGCAGGCCCTTGAGATGATGGACACCATCGAAACAGAAACCAGCGCCCAAGTCGTGTTGGCCGCCGACCCCTGCTACGGTGCCTGCGACCTCGTGCACGACAAAATGCAGCTCATGGGTGTTGAGTTGGTCGCCCACATGGGACACTCCCAAATGAACATCGATTCCGGTATGCCCACGCAATTCATCAACGTCACCTACGACGGCGACCCCGAACTCAGCCCTGTCCTTCCGTGGCTCGAACAGCACCGCGCCATGGCTCAAGCACGTCTTTCCGAACAAGGGGGAACTTCCGAGTTGAGCGAGGAAGAAGCACAGGAGAAATTCATGGACGCCGTCGGACGCATGGCGCCCCTGACCGACACCAAACTCGGCCTCGTCGGTTCCATTCAGCACCTCCATCTCTTACCCGATTTCCACGACCGTTTGGAGAAGGCTGGCTTTGATGTCACCATTCCCATCGGCGGTGCTCGCCTCTCTTTCCCCGGCCAGGTGCTGGGTTGCAACTACTCCGGCGACGATCCTTCCATTGGCCACTACCTCTTCCTCGGAAGTGGGGATTTCCACCCCATCGGTCTCGTGCTCCACACCGGTAAACCACTGGCCATGCTCGACCCCTACACCGGTGATGCGGAGGAGATGTCGCTTCAGCGCATTGAACGCATCCTTCGTCAACGCTTCGGCCTCATCATGAGCGTTCAAGACGCCGACTCCTTTGGCATCCTCATCGGAGAAAAGCCCGGTCAGATGCGTCGCACCCTCGCCCTTCGGATGAAGCGAATGCTGGCGAAGCACGGCAAGAAAGGCTACCTGCTGGCGCTTGAGCATGTGGGACCTGAACTCATCGACTTTTACCCCGTTGATGCGTTCGTCAACACCGCTTGCCCCCGCATCGCCATCGATGATGCCGTCAAGTACCGTAAGCCGCTGATCACGCCGTTTGAGCTTGAAGTGGCGCTGGGTGAGAAGAAATGGGAAACCGGCTATCAGTTTGACGAGATCCCTTGAACCGGCCCTTGACGCCTGCAAGAAGCGGGCTTGGAGCCTCGGTTTGAGACCACATCTTTTAGAACGGTTGACATCAGCATTCCCTTGATATGGTGGACTATCTTGACCGAATCGGCGCTGGGCTCATCATCGCCCACCCAGAGCGGCTGGATTTTGATTTCGTCCCCGAAGAACTCGTGGGCAGAGAGGACATTCAACGAGAACTGGCCTCAAAATTTTCCAACGTGGCCAACCCCGAAGGCGCCGCACGAGCCGTCATCACCGGACCCGTGGGCAGTGGAAAAACGGTGCTCGCCAAAACCTTCTGCAGGGACCTTCAACGCCACCTTTCCGGTAAACGAGAACTGAAAGTGGCGCACATCAACTGCCGCAACGCCTCGACCAGCATGCGAGTCGCACAGCGCATCCTCCACCAGTTTGACCCGGGCCATCCCGACCGCGGGCTTTCGCTTGGCGAAATGCTCCTGAGCCTGCGTAAGATGCTGCGGCGCACCTCCACCCACCTCATTGTGGTGCTCGATGAAGTGGACCACATGCTCCGACGGTCCGGAGACGAGCTGTTGTACCAACTTCTCCGTATCGACGAGGACCAAGAAGGGACGGGAACAATCTCCTTGATGCTCATCAGCCAAGAACAGGTGCTTGACGTCCTCGAGACCGCCGTCATTTCCAAGTTCGGTCAGTCCAATCACCTGCGCATCCCGCCCTACACGGTCGACGGATTGGAAGCCATCGCCCGCCAACGGGCCGAATTGGCTTTGGTGCCCGGCACCTGGAGCGACGCCACCGTGCGGTTGTTGGCCGAACGAGCGGCGGGCAGCGGCGATGCTCGGCGTGTCATCGAATACCTCAGCAGCGCCGCAGAACGTTGCGAGTTCCGACAAGACGGACACACCGAGCAGGTCATCACGGTGGAGGACATTCATGCCATGAGCGATACCGTGGCCGTTGACACCCAAACGCGGCTCGAGGTGGTGGATGACCTTCCCGCCCAAGGCATGCTGGTCTTGTTGGCCATGTGCCGGCGACTTCGAACCGAAGAGAGCATGACCATGGGCGATGTAGAGCGCCTCTACGCCGTGGTGTGCGAAGAATACGAACAGAAGCCAAAGAGCCACACAACGCTCTGGAAGTACGCCAAACAAATCGAACAAGAAGGCGTGATCAGCACCCGTGTGGCCACCGTGCCCGGCGGCCGTGGCCGCACCACCCATCTGAGCATGCCGCACTTCCTTCCAGCCGACATCGCCAGCAGGCTTGAATTGCTCTTGCCGAAGCGCCTACGGCGCAAATGAACACACCAACCGAGACGAAGTGGCTAAATACGGGTCTTGAGTCGGACAAATCCCGAGAGGTGCTCCTATGGCAGAATTCATCGCAGTGGTCAACGACACGGACCCAAAGAACGGCGGAAAGTCCTACGCCCTGAAAATCACCGGAAACAACCATGCTCAGATGCTCGGAAAGCGCATCGGTGACGTGGTCGACGGCCTGTTCGTCGGCGAAGGCGACAAGACGCTCTCCGGCTACAAACTCGAAATCACGGGTGGCTCCGACAAAACCGGCACCCCCATGCGCCGAGACCTCGAAGGCGGCAACCGCCAATCCATTCTCGTGACCCAATCCACTGGATACAAGGGTGAAGTGGTCGTTCACAAGAAGAAAGGTGGCGACAAGAAGCGATTCCGATACAAGCCTGACGGTCTGCGAAAGCGACGAAACTTCCGTGGAAACACGGTGACCCAAGACACCCGTCAAATCAACCTCCGAGTGGTTGAATCTGGAAAGAAACCACTCGCCACCATCCTCGGCGCCGAGGGCGAGGAAGCATCGGAGTGAACCCGAGAGGGTAATCGCAGAACATAAGGAGGGGGAAGCATGGCACGAAAGCTTCCCGCTCAACCCGAAGTCAACATCGGTTTGGTCGGTCACGTCGACCACGGAAAGACCACCTTGACCCAAGCGCTCTCGGGCGTTTGGACCGACACGCACTCCGAGGAACGAAAGCGAGGCATCTCCATCAAACTCGGCTACGCTGACACGGCCTTCTACAAGGACGACAAAGGCCAATTCTACGCCACGGGCAAGCGCCCTGACGGCGGCAAGGACGTTGAGAAGGAACTCGAGCGAGTGGTCTCCTTTGTCGATGCCCCCGGCCACGAGACGCTCATGGCCATCATGATCACCGGCGCCTCCATCATGGACGGTGCCATGCTGATGGTGGCCGCCAACGAAACGTGCCCTCAACCGCAAACTCGGGAGCACTTGATGGCCTTGGAAATTGCCGGCATTGAGAACATCGTTATCGTCCAGAACAAAATTGACTTGGTGTCAAAGGAGCGTGCCATGGAATCGCACGCTGAAATCAAAGCCTTCCTGAAGGGGACCATCGCACAAGACGCACCCATTATCCCGGTCTCAGCACACCATGACGTGAATCTTGATGTCTTGATTGAAGCCATCGAAGCAACCATTCCAACGCCCGATCGGTCCAAGGACAAGCGGTCCATCATGCACGTTGCCCGCTCCTTTGACATCAACAGGCCCGGTACCCGTCCCGCAAAATTGCGAGGCGGCGTTATCGGTGGAAGCATCGTTGAAGGTGAATTCTCGGAAGGCGATGAAATCGTGATTGGTCCTGGACGAAAAATCGAGAAGGGCAACAAAGCGATTTGGGAACCCATTGAAGCCGTGGTCAGCAGCATGCAGGGCGGTGGATTGAACCTCGAGACCATGCATGCTGGAGGCTTGTGCGGCATGGCCACCTTCCTCGACCCCTCCATCACCACGTCCGACAATCTGTCCGGTCAAGTTGTCGCTCGCAAAGGCGACCTCCCTGAAGTCCACAGCAAAGTCTCCATCAGCGTCAATCTGATGTCGCACATGGCGGCTGGCGATGGAGAGGCTCCTGAAAAGATTCAGCCGCTGCGAAACAACGAGATGCTGATGTTGAACGTGGCCACTGCCACGTCGGTTGGGACCACCCGAAACGCCGAGAAAGGACGCACCGACCTTGAATTGCGTCTGCCCATTTGCGCCGATAAAGGTCAGCGTATCTCGCTCTCTCGCCGAGTCGGTTCTCGCTGGCGACTGATTGGCTACGGCACCATCGAGTGAGGGTCGGCGATGCAGCACGTGCTCATCGACGCCTGCGGTTGGGTTGCCTGCATGGATGCACAACTGAACGTCCAAGCCGACATGGAAGCGCTGCTAGGTCCCTGCACCTGGGTGTTGCTTCCAAGCGTTGAACGTGAACTGCGCCGTCTTTCAATCGAACGAGGAAAGAAGAAACCCTTGTTGCTTGAACTGCTCCAAAGCCGGGCCCTGTACCATACGGTTGAAGAGAGCGGTCATGCCGATGACGACCTCTTTGCATGTGCCCAAAGCAACAACTGGGCCACCCTCACGGTCGACACCCACCTCAAGCACCGATTGTATGAGGCTAACCTCCGCGTTTTGGAGGTCCGTCAAAACAATCACATGCACCTCGTGGATTCTCTATAGAGCAATCAAGGAAGCGTGAACAGGACGTCGTCTCCGTGGCCGTCAAGCCATCCGATTTTCACCCCAGCATCGATCCATGCGTGGGCGTAATTGATGGCTCCAAAAGCACGGACAAGGTCGCCAGAGGTCAAGAAATGCTGAGCATCTGAGGCGTAATCATCGGCCATCCTCATCATGGTCGCCAGATGCTTGCCTTCGGGGCTCTCAGCATCGACCAAAGGGGTTGCTTTGGCCCGGGCTCGTCGAGTGATGTCGAGGTAGGCGTTGACTCGTTCAGGCGTGAGGGTGTGTAACTCCTCGCTCATTCGCCGCCCTCCTTCTGTCGCTTCAACAAACGTCGAGCATCCTCTGACCTGCCAAG
>JAYYBT010000069.1:0-3261 GCA_036162675.1 Thermoplasmatota archaeon | reverse complement strand
CGGGAGGTGCCTGAGATGGAGCAAATTGAACCCTTTGCGGAAGGCTTTGTCCTCGCTCTCGCCCCCGAATTCGTGCTCATTATCGGTTTGTTCACCTTGATGATCGTACCCAACATGGGCGACGCCAAGTTCCGCATTCCGTTGACGCAGATTCGCGTGCCTTGGTTGCTCGGTGGTCGCCGAGGTAAACTTGACAGCGACCCACGACTTCCTGGTTTGTTTGCCACGGTGTTCTTCACCATCGCTTTCGGGTTGACAGCGATGTCCTTTGTCAACGGGATGATCAAGACGCAAATCGTGACGCCCAGCGGCACGGTGATGCTGCAAATCGATGAGTTCAGCCGCATGTTCGAGCTGATTTTCTTCGGTGCGCTCGCCCTTGCGAGCGCCGCCTCGGTGAACCGCATTCCTGCGACCAGCCGAGCCGACCGAAGTCTGAACGGGCTGTACAACAACCGACGTCAAGTCGACTTCTACATCCTGCTCATCACGACCGGTCTTGGCATGGCCGTGGTGGCCCTCGCTCAGGACCTGTTCATGCTGTTCATCGGCCTTGAACTGGCCTCGTTCTCCACCTATGTGCTCGTCTCCTTCATGAAGGAGAGCAAAGAAGGTACGGAGGCCGGTATGAAGTACTTCATCGTCGGCTCCGTGGCGTCCGGTGTTGGTCTGTACGGCCTGTCGTTGCTCTACCTCTGGTCGGGCTCGCTCCAGTTCGCTGACCTCTCGGTCGCCTTTGCTGAAAACGGCATGGAAGCCCTGCCACTCATCGCTTTGGGCATGCTGCTGGTCGGCTTTGGCTTCAAGGTCAGCGCCGCACCGTTCCACTTCGCTGCGCCCGACGCTTACGCCGGTGCCACCGCCCCGGTCGCCGGTGTGCTCGCCACCGCTAGCAAGGCCATGGGTGTGCTCGGTTTGCTCCGCATTTTGCTGGTGGTCGCTTCACCCGAAGCAACAGACGGCTCCGCCGTTTGGCTCGTCGCCCTCGGTGTACTCTCGGTCATCACGATGACCTGGGGCAACCTTGCAGCCCTCGGTTCAACCAATCCAAAGCGCATGCTCGCCTATTCCTCGGTCGCTCACGCCGGCTACATGCTCGCTGCCATCACGGCCATTGGAGCGCTGAACTGGGAGGATGGCCACATCGACATGAGCAACGATGCAGCGCTGGTGGTCGTCACTGCGCTCATCTTCCACCTGACGGTCCTCGTTTGTTTCAAACTCGGTGCCTTCCTGGTGCTCTCGCTGCTCGAATCGGAGAAGGGCGGCCACACCCTCGAATCCCTTGGCGGTCTTGCCAAGCGAGACCCTTTCCTTGCCGTGGCCATGTTCATCTTCATGATGTCCTTGGCCGGTGTGCCGCCACTGTCTGGATTCGTATCCAAGTTGCTGGTCATCATGGGTATTGTCAAGGTCGCCTTGCTCGACGTCACCGTCAACAGTGACCTGGTCTTTAGCGACATTCACTGGGTCTGGTACCTTGCTCTGCTGATGGTCATCAACTCCGCCATCTCGGTGTTCTACTACCTCCGAGTTGGTTTGGTCATGTATTTCCATGAGCCAGAAGAAGGTCGTGAAGGCCCTCTTCCAAAGGGAACGCCCGTTCGCTTCGCCATCATCGCCTGTCTCATCACGACGATTTACTTCGGTGTGGGAGCAGGCCAGCTGATCGCGTTGTGCGAATCGGCAGCCAATGCCCTTGTTGGCGCATGGTGAGCCTCCGACGCTCTTCTTGGCCCTGTTTTGGGTGATGAGTTCAAGAAGGGTTGACCGCTGGGAGGAGCAGGTGAGACTGATTGGGTCGCAGATTTGAGGAAAAGGTGGACGTGGAAGAACTCGCCCGTCTTGAGAATCCTGAAAATGCAAGTGACGGTAAAATCCGTGTCAAAATGCCCAACAAGAAAGTCAACGAGATGTTCGCCTTGGCTTCACAAATTCTCGGCGGTCGCCGCGTGACCGTGTTGTGCGAAGACGGTGAAACCCGAATGGCTCGTATCCCTGGAAAAATGCGCCGCCGACAATGGGTTCGTGAGGGCGATTTGATCATCGTGTGGCCGTGGGACTTCCAAGATTCAAAGGCGGACGTCAAGCACCGCTACACGAAAACGCAAGCCATGTACCTCTCTCGCAAAGGTGTCCTGCCCGACGATGTTGACATGTTTGGCATGGGTGCCAACGTTGACGATGATGGTGAGCACGACGACCTCTTCGCTTCGGGCAGCATGGACGAAGAAGAGGCGGTCCCTGAGGATGACGCCGATGACGCCGACGACCTGTTTGCTGATGATGACGATGACGACTTGTTTGCCGACGACGGCGATGACGACCTGTTCGCTGATGACGGTGCCGAAGAGGCCTCAGAAGAAGCGGCAGAAGAGGTGGCTGAAGAGGCCCCTGCCGCTGTTGTGGATGACATCGTGGAAGAGGAACCTGAGGGCGATGATGACGACGATGACGACGACATTGACGCCTTGTTTGCTTGAGCCGATGAGGTAGCCACATGGTCAACGAGGACGACTGGGACGAGTTGGCCGGTCGCCCTCGAAAAGGTCGCAAACCTCGGAAAAGCCGCAAGCAGCGCACCAAGGCTGAACGCTTGGATGATGAACATCAACGGGCGGAGCAGAATGAATTTCTCAGCGGCCTGAACGACCGTGAGGGCCGCTACGAGTGGATGAAGGAAAAGCGATACAACACCATGTTTCGCGACATTGAAGCAAAAATTCAGGGTGCGATGGGTTCGGGAACCTATGATTGGGTTGACCGCCGTGTGTTTGACCAAGTCTTTGACCGGCTCACGTTGATGGCGCTCTACAAGATGATGAAATCCGGTGTCATCGACACGTTGGATTTCCCCGTCGCACGAGGAAAGGAGGCTCACGTCTTTCACGGGACCAACCTCGCAGGTGAGACCGTAGCGGTGAAAATCTTCCACACATCCAACGCTGTTTTCAAGAACCTTATCCAGTACATCGAAGGCGACCCACGTTTCACCGGTTTGCGCCGAAAGCACCGTGATTTGGTTGAAGTCTGGGTTCGCAAAGAGCACCGCAACCTCAATCGTTTGGCGCGTTGGGGGCTCAATGTGCCTCATCCGTTAGGGGTTCACAAGAACGTCCTCGTCATGGAATACTTGGGTTCGGACACCTCGCCATCGCCCAAGCTTCGTGAGGTCGAGATTGACCAACCGGAGGCCGTCTACGATGACTTGCTTCGCTTTTTGGCGATTTCATGGCAGAAGGCCAAACTCGTTCACGGGGA
>JAYYBT010000068.1:0-8338 GCA_036162675.1 Thermoplasmatota archaeon | reverse complement strand
TTGATCATCGCTTCCACCAAGTGCACTTCTTGGAGCTGATACATGTGGACGTGCAGCGAAGTGGTGGCACCGTCAATCCACGCCAAGAGGTCGGTCAGACCGTGTTCTGGAGCAATGAGGGGCGTGATGGTCCCGCTGGTGGAGGTGGTGGTGTCAAAACAGAAGGTGCTGCCGCCAAGGCGGCTCCACTGTTCATGCCAGTCGGCCACGGTGTTGGTGTCCGGTGTGTCGCCGCAACCGCTGCCTCTCAGGTAAATCAAATTGTCAAGGTTGGAGAGTGGTTCTGCCAAAGCGATGCCGCTCCATCCTGCGACAGACACGGGTCCGTTGCCGTAAACCAGCGTGTCAACCTCCGCACCGCTGGCGTCAAACAATTGCAGAGCCGCACCCGAGTTGGGGAAGTAGAAGTTCCTGTCAAGTGCACCGTCGATGCCAACGACCGTGCCGTCTTCGTAAACACCGAGGGCATCTGCATCGTTGGCCAGAAGAATGGATGAACCCGGTTGAATCATCAGGTTCGTGATGGTGGCGTTGTACATGCTTGTCGGCCCGGTGGTGGTGCGCAGCGTCCATCCGTTGAGGACGGCCAACTTCTCACCTTGGTTGGCCACTTCAATGAACTCCATGTCGCTGGAAATATCGGTGGAGCCCGAAGGCATGAAGCGGGTGAAGCGAACATCCTCCTTGGTGGCAAAGTCGTCGGGGTTCGGCTCGGCTTCACCCGGTGTTGGCCAGAGGGTGTGTTGCCAATCATCGCTTGAATGGTCACCGGGCATCAAGGTTTGACAGTCGGTGACGACCACCCAAGCCGCACTGGCGACAGCGTCCCCATCGGGGTGGAGCAATTCGAAAGCATCGCCAAGGCCGGTCAACATGAACTTCTCCATGGTGAAAACGGCCCGCTCATCCGGTTGCAAGACGACCTTGGCGGTGGTGTTCTCTTCCACCCACAGGCTGTCCATTCGCATGAATCGTCGGTCGCCATCAGCGGTGAGCACGGACCAGCGGCTGATGTTCAGCGGCGTTGTGCCTTGGTTGTGAACCTCCACCCAGTCCTCGGTCGGCTCGATGGAATCGTCGTTGCAGTACGGCAATACTTCGGTGATGGCGAGGTCCGTTGAACCGGTGTAGGCGGGCCAAACAGGATTGACTTCCCCGGGTGTGGCCCAAGCCGAAAGAATCCAGTTGCCGGTGGCGGTGCTGCCGTTGGGCCCCACGCCTGCATGCGTGCTGTTTGGGGCGACGAGGGATTCACCCTCGACGTTGTCGGACCATGCAACGGTGTCGACGGTCGCTCCGGAGGCATCGATGAGGCCGATGGAATCTGATGAGGTGTGCTTGAGGTAGAAACTGCTGGTGCCGTTGAGCGCGATGAGCACCGCATGGCCGGCCCTGACCATGGTGGTGTCCTGCAGGGGCATGTTGTATTCGTGCAGGGTCAGGGAGCGGGATGCTGCTTGCAATTTCCAACCGGCCAAGTCCACATCCGATGTGCCGTAGTTGTAGAGTTCAATCCATTCACCGTTGGGCCACATTTGGCTGTCAGAACCAACGGCATCGGGTAGAATCTCTGAGAAGCGAACGGTGGTTGAGGACGGTGTGGAGCCGGGCTCGGGCTGACCGGGGGTCTTCCATGCCGCAGGCGTCCATGAATCAGCCGGGTTGCTGCCGCGAATCAACGCTTGGTCTTCGCCGTAATCGGTGTTGTAATCTGCGGTGTCAACGATTTGTCCGGTGATGTCTCGCAGGAAGACGTGGTTGTAATTGTCCCACAATTCGGTGTCGCTCGTAAATTGAACCAAGCGACGCTCATCGGGGTCGATAACGGTCGAACCTTGACTGGCGTTGAACACGAGGGTGCCCGGGTCGAGGAAAGTCAGGTTACCCATGCCGTCCATGATGCTCCACCCCATGAGGTCAATGGAACCGGTACCGGTGTTGTGAAGCTCAATCCACTCACCGTCTGGGAAAGCGGCGCCGTCGTTGGTGGCGTTGGTCAAGAGTTCGGTCATCTCAACGTCGCCGACTTGACGAGGCATGAGTTCCATGGGAAGGGGGTTCATCCCTTCGGGTGTGGGGTAGGGGGTGTAGGTCCACGGTGCGTTCGGTTGCGTGGCGACCATCAAGGAGAATCCCTGCACGGTCGATGACCAGGAAATTTCCTGTGAACGGCTGCCGTTGGGCCATTTAAGGGTCAGACTTTCCACTCCGTTGTTCAGCACACCATATCCACTGGTGGCGTTGACCGCGATGATGCGGTGCTGGCCGGGGGTGATGAGCATGGATTGCGAGGCGTTGACGAGGTGTGAGGCGTTGAACGGGAGGACGTTGCCGGCAGCGTCTTCGATGGTGTAGCCCGTCAAATCGATATCACTGGAGCCGGTGTTGAGAATTTCAACCCATTCGCCGCCCGGCCACGATGCGTTGTCGTAGGACGGCCATGAATTCGCCATGACCTCGGTCATGATGAGGTCGCCTGGAATGAGGTTGTTGCTCACCGTGGCGGAATTGACTTGGCCCGGAGTGGGGTTGTTGGTTTGAATCCAATTGGCGGTTGGATTGCTTTGGTCTTGCTCGTAACTCTTCCCCGAGATAACCGTGCCCCATGTTGCTTGGTGCAGGTTGTTGTTGTTGCTGTCCACCAAGGTCATGCTCATGCCCGTGTTGGTCATGTAGAAGTTGGCGTCTCCATTTCTTGCGATGACCATGTAATCTCCTGGGCTGATGGTCCAGGTCGAACTGTTGCCTGCTTGATACCCTACGATGGTGTTGGCATCAAAGTCAAGGGTTTTGGAGGCACTTGTGGTCACTTTCCAACCCGTCAAGTCCACGCCCACGGTGCCGCTGTTGTAAAGTTCAAACCATTCGCCACCGGGGTAGGTTGCATCGTCGTAGCCGTTGGGGTTTGGGATGACTTCGTTGATGCAGACATTTCCCGTACAGGCGGTTGAGCGTCCGGATGTTTGGCTTGCATCTTCGGTTTCCTGAAGAACGGTGGCCAATGGCGAGGCCAACGATAGGAGGAAGAGAAGGATCAGGCTGGTGGCGGTTAGGGTGGTTTTCATGCGTTTCACGTCCGAGTTTCAAATGAATCCAAAGCTGTCGAATTTTTGGGCAAAGGTGTAGATCATGATGGGTACGAGAATAATGCCCATGCCGTGGGAGCGCCGTATGCCAATACGGGGAGGCAGCAAGCCAATGATGGTACCGACGATGAGCACGCCGATGCCGACAAAGCCCGTTGAGAGCCAAACCAAGGCGACAACGAAGATAATGACGCCCATGACCATCTGCTGGAGAGGAATCGCTGCGTGCAGTCGGAGCATGCCCCTCCCAACGTAGCGCATCATGGGCATGGCCAGCAAACCTGCCGCCAAGGTGACCGCCAAGAGACGAATGAAATCGCTGGTTGGCTCGAGCGACGACCACGTCTCGATGGGGTACATCATCTTCAACGCCAGCGTGGCGCCGGAACGAGAACGGCTGATGATGTAGAGGAAGCCAAGAACCATGACCGTAACTGCTGTATTGGTCGCCGAGAGCAAAGCAATCACTTCCAAGTCTTGCTTTGTTTGTGGACCTTCGACGCCTTCATCCGCTTCTGCCTTTGCGATTTCCAGCAGTTCATCATCGCTGAGTTCCGTGAGACGACGCGTCTCCCAATCCATGCCATACCCTTGCTTTCCTTGTGCTTTGGCGGCGAGGTTCCGACCACCCATCACCAACACCGTGGCTTGGGAGGCCGTCATGCCGGGAAGTACGCCCATGGACGCTCCTGCAACACTTGACCAGAAACACGGCACCACGAGCGGTCGTGCCGGTGGTAAGGCCCAATTTTCTCGTTGCGGAGGAAGGTGTGAGGTCGTGGCGTAAATGTCCAAGAGGTTGGCGATGCCGAACAATCCAGCGAGGCTCGGCAGGAGCAGGCTGGCGTCTGGCATGCCGATGGGCGAGCGTGCAGGCAGCGTAAACACACCCCAGCCGTAAAGTCCAGCCAGCAAGAAAAAGGCCGTTGCAGCGAGGAAACCCGCAAACCGTGAATCCCGGCCAAGGCGTCCGCCGGTCAAATTCTGCATCCACATCGGCCAATCCAAACGTGTGGTTTCGGTGGCGAGTAAAAGGAAGGAAATGGTCAACAGCACAAAGGGAAGCACTGAGCGCAGGTTGTCGTACCAGCCCAGCTCGGGTCCAAAGGCGATGCGTGCCAGGACGATGAGGGGAAGGGAAAGAAAGAGGCCGAGTTGAGAGCCACGTGCAGACCAAGCCACACCGCGTGCAGCGTTGCCCGAAAGGAGCATGCGATGCCCGGGCAAAAGAGAGAGTGCGGTGTCACCGTCCGGTGCTCCAATCAGCGCTGAGGGGATGTAATTGAGGAAGGTGTGGACGGTGCCGGTTGAGACGATGATGGCGGCCACCGAGGCAAGTGGAATGCCCAACTCGAGCAATGCAGGGGAGAGGGCGAGAAGAATCAAGGCGACGTTGTTGACGTGGAAACCGGGAATGAGGCCTGTTAGGGAACCGAGCATGACACCAAAGAACAAGGCGCCCAGTAACCACGCCAAGTCAAGGAAATACCCTTCAAGCACCTTATCGCCTCATGTTTGCCCGTTCACGTGTTCTTCTCGGTCGGAGATGCCGTCGTCATCGCTGTCTTCTGAGTAGGGTGAAGTTCCGATGCTTTCCTCAAGCGTATCGCCCAATCGGTCGCCGTCGCTGTCAAGGACATCGGCTTGGTCGAGCGTGTAGACGAGGCTCATGCCGTCATCGCTCTGCACTTGTCGCAAGCGACCGGCCCAGGTCATGGACTGGTTGAGGTGGTATTCGTCGACGCCGATGGCTTGGCCGTGCAAATTCAGCACAACCGACTCGTTTGAACCGTCTCGGAACAATCGCCACTGGTCGTTGTTGAATTCCGCCTTGCCGTTGAGCAGAACGTTCTGGTCTCGTGCATAACTCCACTGCGTAGCACCGTCGTCCCACAGCAGGGTTCGTGCTGATGGCACAATGCCGAGCGTGTAATCGTGAACCGTGAGACGGATTCGCATGTCTTCATCATCCCACACCACCGAGACATTGGCGATGATGTTCTGGCCGGATTCCAACCACGCAGTTCGAGGTCCGGGGACGGTGACGGCCACGGTGGTCCAGCCCGGGGTGTAGGAGGCGGCGTCAACAAAATACGCCTCTTCATTCTCAACACCCGGTTCGACAGCGTACTTGACGTAGGCGGAAAGCGTGTAGGTGGTGTCGGGGTCTGCAACCATGCCGACAGGGTCCGCCGAAAGCATGGCCAGCAAACCAATGGGTGTTTCGGGATTGACCAGTGCGGGCGAGCCGCCTTCGTTCGCGTCGATGCACCACCCGGACTTGGCCTCGGACCACATCAATCGTCCTTCCACGGTTTGCAGGGTGTTGTGCATGGACTGGGTGGCCTCGGCCTCTCGGTCGTCTTCGGAGGGGAGCACGCAAATCGATGTCCCGCTCGGCCCATACAAGGCCCAATCTTCGGTTGATGTGGTCAAGACACCCGTCATCGTCACCGTTTGACCGGATTGATAACTCCAGGTTGCTTGAGCATTCCAATCGAGTTGCGGGATGTTCACGACGTGATTACGGTCGACGAGAATTTCTGGTCCTTGGACTTGCAAACTCCACCTGAGGTCCCTTTGCTGGTAGGTCAGGATGCCTTGGACTTCCACTTTGGAGGTCGCCTCTATCCACTCGCCGATGGCCGAGCGAATGATGAGGTGCATTTGGTGCTCTGAGTTTCCATAACTCGGGTGGTCGCCCAAATAAGCCGAGGTAAAGGTGGCATCCGGTGAAATGGATTCGCCAATGAAGCCGGTTAATTGGATGACCTCCCCGGCGTAGGCCGCAGGGTCTTGGGCCACGTCTGCAATGGCGATGGATTCAACGTCGGGTAAATCCGAGGTGGTCCATTCCATAGCGCCCGCTCCGAGTGATTGGAGCCATATTCGTCCGTCGTACTCGATGATGTCGCCCATGACGGTCACGGTGGTGCCGATGGGTGGCATGGTGCCCGGGCGGTACCATCGTGCTTCCACCACGCCGGTCCCGTCGTCGATGATGGCGTCAACTCGGTCGTCGCCTGAAGAGTAGGGGTCCTCAACCCATGAGATCAGGGTGCCTTCGACTTTGACAACCTCGTTCTTGTATTCGAGTAACTGACGGACTTCGATGACCTCGGGTTCTCGCACATAGGCGTACCAGTTGAGCGTTGCCACCAAGAACATCGCAAGGGCAAACATGACCCAAAGTTGCTGACCGCGAGTTTCCGGGTCATCGTTGGTGATTTTGTCCATCAGGCCCTTCACGGCATCCGCCATGGTGCTGGCTGGCAAATGACACGCTTATGCGTTGTCTTTGAAGGCTGTCCCTTGATTTCCGAGAAGGGCTATAAAGACCCGAGAAGCCGGCAAGGTATCATGAACGGTCGGGACCGCGTGATTCGCGACGAGATTCACAGGGATATTTTGGTCCCTGCCTCGCATGCAGCCATCATTGATACCCCCGAATTCCAGCGCCTTCGAACCATTCAACAACTGTCCACCTGCGAGTATGTTTTCCCCGCCGCCACGCACAACCGCTTCGCTCACTCCCTTGGTGCCTACCACCTGGCAGGCAGGCTCGCCGCTCACCTCCAAGAAGTGCACCCTGGGCTGTTGTCAAAAGACGACGAAGAACTCGTTCAACTCGCTGCCTTGCTGCACGATATTGGGCATCCGCCCTATTCACACCTGCTGGAGACGCCACGGGTGTACGCCACCTTCCGCTCGCACGAGGCCTGGGGGCGCGACATCCTCGAATCACCCAACACCGCCATCGGTCAAGCCGTGCGTGCCACGTTGGGTGAACAACGCCTCGGGCGTCTCTTCGCTCTGATGGACGGTCACGACGCTCACGATGGCGTGCCAATCCCTCGGTTCATGAAGGAAATCGTGAGCAGCCAGTTGGACGTTGACAGGATGGATTACATGATTCGGGACCAGGCCAACACGGGCGCGCAAATCGGTGGTTTTGACAGCGCACGTGTCATTCGTGCCCTTCGGGTTGGTGATGACGGCCGGATGTTCGTGAAGCGTTGGGGCCTTCCAGCCATTGAGGCCTACCTCGTGACACGCTACCACATGTATCAACAAGTCTACTTTCACAAGGTCAACATGCTCACACAGGCTTATTTGGTGAACATGCTTGAGCGAGCACGAGAACTGGCGCAAACGGGTGAACTCGAACTCTCAACAGAACTTTCTCACATGTTGCTCAACGATCATCTTTCACCCGAAGAGTATGTTCTTCTCAACGACGCGCACATCAAGGTCACGCTGCCCTCCTGGGCAAACCATGCCGACGCTCGCTTGGCCGGCTACGCAAGCCGATTGCTCTCGCGAAAAGATTTCCACAAATCCCTTCGCATTGACCATCTGACCGTTGAAATGTGCGATATCGTTCTGCCTCGTCTTGAGGATGCCCTCAAGCAGCGGGGCTACGACACCGAGTTGGATTTGATTCAAGCGACCATCCGAAAGCGTGGATATCTTCCCTACGATGCTGGCATCGTTTTGGAGGATGGGCGAGATGCTTCGGAGCATTCAGCGCTCATACGCTCCCTTGCACAGCCGCACGAGCGTTGTTTGATTTTCGTTCCCGAAGAGATTCGAGATGAAATGGAACGCAATGTTCGTGAATGGATCAAGCCCTCGCAATCTTCCTTGGCTCAATTTGATTGAGACAAGAAGGTTCATGATGCTCTTGATTGAGCCTGCTTTAGGGCCCGTAGCTTAGTTGGTTAGAGCGCCCGGCTCATAACCGGGAGGTCAGGGGTTCAACTCCCTTCGGGCCCACCTCTCCATTGGCCTGCAAGGTGGCCGTTCTTTCGCACAACAGACCCATAATGGTTATGAGGTGGGGGGGGTTGGGAAGAACGCTAGGTGAGACAATGTCGGCATGGAAGCGAGTCGTGGCTTTGTTGGGAATCTACTTTTGTTCGCTGATGATGGTGGCGGTCCCTGCCTCCGCCCAAGTCTCCGGTGCTGCTGTTTCCATGACCTGTGCACCCGGTCAAATTCAGGTTGAAGTGAAGCCAGGTGCGACCCTCACCGGGTACACCACCTGTACCGTTTCCAACCCGACAGCCTATGTCGAAAAGGTCGCCATCCAGGTGACCAGCGACGGCCTCGCAACCGCTGCACCCGGTGACATGTATGTCGGTGCCGGCCAAGAGGTCGACTTCCAAGTCGTCGTTCGTGCCAACCCCTACATGCAAATGCAATCCCGACAGTTGACGGTCTCCGCTCAAGTTCAGGAATTGAACAACCTG
>JAYYBT010000067.1:0-11682 GCA_036162675.1 Thermoplasmatota archaeon | reverse complement strand
AGAAGGCCAAGCACGCCGCGGGTGAAGGACGGCGAATCCCACGGCCCGCCAGGAGCGAGCGTGGTGAAACTTTGGCCGACGAGCACAACGCCCGCACCCAGCAGGGCCAGCGTTGCTTTTCGGTCCATGATGCGGTGCAGGAGCCTCACGCTTGAAAGCCTGTGCCTCCTCAGGGAGTTCATGGACGTGGTTCGCGACGCCGTGCTGGTAGCGGCCGGTCTGGGCACACGCATGTTTCCCACCAGCGCCTTTTCACCCAAGGAATCGCTACCTTTGGTCGATGTTCCGTTGCTGACTCATCTCGTCATGGAAGCCAAGGAAGCCAACATCGAACGCCTTCACGTGGTGGTCTCGCCCACCAAATCCTTCGCACCTTGGCTCAGCGACCGTCGCGACCTCCATGCCCTGCAAGCGCATTTGGATGAAACGCTCTTTCACGCCACCGATGGTCTCGAGGTTCATGTTCACATTCAACACGAGCCGAAAGGTGTTGGAAACGCCATTGAAGCAGCGCTCGATGCGATTGATGGCCCCTTCCTTGTTATGCTCGGCGACAACCTGCTGATGGACACGCACGCTTCGGTTGAAGCCTATGCTCCGTCCGCCGCTTCCAAGCGTTTGGTCGAGGCTTATGTGCGCCACGGCGAAGCCACGGTGGGCCTCATGGAGGTGGCTGAAGACGACGTCCAGAAGTACGGCATCGTGGGCATGGACGGCCAACGCATTGTTTCCATGACCGAGAAACCCTCGCCCGAAGACGCTCCAAGCCGTCTGGCCTTGTGCGGGCGTTATGTGTTCCCGGCCAACACCCAAGACCTGCTGAAGACCTACACCTACGAAGCCCACGGGGATTTGCAGAGCATCGCCTTGCAGCAACATTGGATGAAGGAAGGCACCCTTTACGGGGTTGTTCTTGACCAAACGCAATGGTACGATTCAGGCGCCCCTCTGCTTTGGCTAAAGGCCCAGGTTGACCACGCTCTCCGGCGCGCTGATTACAGCGATGACATGCGGGCTTGGTTGGAACAGCGTCTAGAGGATTAGCGTTGACCTGGCTTCCAGAAGGTCAGCGGTTCGGGCAGTTCACCGTTGGCGTGGCGCGCCGCCAAGTGGTCCGCCCGCTCGTTCCATCGGTGGCCTCGGTGTGCCTTGACATGCGACCAAGAAAGTGGGCGCAGGCTTGCAACCTCGGCCCAGAGCGCTTGAACATGCGCCACCAATTCCCGATTTGCTTTGGCTTTCCAAACGCCGCTGGCGAGGTTACCAGCATAGGTGGAATCTGCTCGGATGGTCGCTGCATCATCGCCACCCTCCATCAATAACCATCGAAGCGCAGCGGCGAAACCGCTCAATTCAGCCGTGTTGTTTGAGCCCACCTCGGCACCGATGTAACCGTCTTGACCGGGGGTGGTGATGACCGGCCCTGCTTCCTCGTGGTGCAATTCACCCGAACCTTTGCCCAAACCGGAATCACCCACGACCACGACCAAGCCCCACGAGGCTGGCGTTGAAGCGTCCACGTTTTGGTTGCCAAGGCACGACCCGTCCACATAGAGTGTCCACGGGGCGGCCGTCAACGGACTCACTCGCCGATTTCAGCTTTGTAAGCGGCAGCGTCCATCAGTCCGGACACAGCATCGGGGTTGTCAAGGGTCATTTTCACAATCCAACCATCGCCGTAGGGCGAGGAGTTCATGAGTTCAGGAGCGTCTTCCAATTCCATGTTGACAGCGGTGATGGTGCCTGCAAGCGGGGCGAAAATAGGAGAGGCCGATTTAACGGATTCAACCACAGCGAATTCGCCCATGTCGCCGACGACATCCCCTTCTTCGGGGAGTTCAATGTAGACGATATCGGTGAGCATGTCCTGCGCGTGGTCGGTGATGCCAATGGTGACGGTGTCGCCTTCAACTCGCATCCATTCGTGCTCTTTGGTGTAATACAATCCTTCGGGGACTTCGCTCATGGTCTCGCCTCTGTTTCAAACGAAGGGACGAACGCACATCAACCCTACGATACCGGGTTTACTCTTCTTCACCGAGGTCGTGGGTCAAAACTTTGGCCTCAAGTTCAGCCCATTTTGAGGTCACGTCTTCCGAACGGTGCACTTCTTCGATTTCAGCACGCACGCGCCTCGCCATGGCTTCTTCGGACTCATGAGAAAACCAACGAGCCAGTGGGCCTGTGCCGTTGCTCAAGGTCCAACCCAGGAGAAAGCAAAGCACGGCTGCGCCAATGAACACTTCCATGACAGGGGGATTCGCACCCAACGTCCGACCCGATTGAAGACCGAATCCAAGGCCGAGCAGCAAGCCCACGCCCGTACCGTAGAGGAGGCGCCCGACGGCCACGCTTGGTGGGTGCATGGATGGCCGAGCGCACATTGCCCCATCAATCAACCGATGGGGGCAATACCCTCAGTAGGTTTCTCGCATGAGTTTGTGAATCTTGTAGGGTAGCAACGCTCTGTTCACCGGGGTGACTTCCAAAATACGCCCGTCGTCTCGTCGACGAATGTCCTGAAGCAGCGGGTGGCGGCTTTTCTTGTGAAGGGTGAGCAACGTGGGCATGTCAATCTCCAATGCGGAGCGAACGGCCTGTACGAAGGCTTCGGATTCCACTGAAAATTTCCCGATTTCATCGATGACGAGCACTTCGCAATGGTGCTGGGCGTGGTCGATGGCAGGGATCGCAATACGATCCAGTTCTTCGGTATCAATGCCGTAGCCGAGAACGCGGAGACGGGAATCGATGTTCTTGTGAGCGATGACGCCTTCTTCTCCGGTGACGATGTCGATGATTTTGTAGCCCATTCGCTCCCCGTTTTCAAGGAGGGGTTCAGTCCGAACACCACCGATGATGGCGTCTTCTGCGGAACCGCCACGCATTGAGATTTCTCGCTTGCGCTCGTCCAGAAGCATATCAAGGACCTTTTCCATCACCGCAGATTTTCCACTTCGTGGCAATCCGGTGATACCAATCTTAGGATGAACTCCCATTCCCCATTCATCCTCCAAAGAGTGCGCAGCGCGGACTAACGGGGCCTGTGCTATAAATTCTAGGGTTCAAAACGCGGGGATTCGGAAAATAAATCCGAATGCACTCACCATCAACGGACGACAGTGCCGAATTGCGGAAAAGAGTCGGGCAACTCAACAGGCAGCATCTCCAACTCGTAGTTGTTGACGTTGTTGTTCGCAGCCCATGCTCGAGCCCACTCATCCAGGTCGTTGTTGTTGAGGTGTTCACAAAGCCACTGAAGTCCTCCTTCGATGGTGGCATGATCATCAACAAGTCGGGCCTCGATGTCCTCGTGAAGCTCAATGTGGTTCACGCTGTTGCCCAGAACGCTTCCTTCAGGGATGACGGCCCAGCGCAATCGGCGCTCTTGGTGAGCGTTCACGATGGCTTGACAAGCGAGACGAGGGCCGTGCGCGGGGTGGTGGTCGCCCACCCACATGGCCAATTGCCGTTCACTGGCTCGCGATGGAATATCGGTTCGGAAAGCAGGGTGGCGAATGAACACGCGACCATCTTCGCTTTCTGAGAAGTGAACACCTCGGATGAAGGGGCGACTGCGCTTGCCCTTGACCCACGTCTCGATACTCTTGGCATGCGCCGTTTGGTCAATTTCACCGACACGAACACGAACCTGTCGCTCGTTGGTGGTCAAAGGGTGCTCTTCATCGCTCAGGCGAGGGAGCTTGGCAAGACGGTCCAGCACCTTGAGGGTGTGGGAACGCTCAACACGGTCTCGGGGCAGTCGTGGTACGGCCCATGTGTCTCGTGCCCACGACGTCCATCGCTCTTCGTTCAACTGGAAGACAGGAACACGGGAGGAGAGACCTTCACCCTCACGGCGCAGGTCGGCACGTGTGATGGGTCCGTGGAGGTTGAGCACGGGGGCTTCACCGTTGGCCGTGATACCGAGCACGACCACGCCTTGGGTCATGCCCGGGAACAAGAGGTTGGCTTCCTCGATGGCCCATGCATGGGTCCAGCCGTGGTGCTTCACGAGCAGTTCTCGGAGCGGGTGGGAAGATTGTTCTCGAAGGAGGCTGTCGGGAGCGATGATGCGGAGGCGACCGCCGTCCTTCAAAATTTGAAGACTGCGCTCGATGAAGAGTCGGTAGAGGTTGACGTTACCTCGCATGGTGGAGAAGCGAGGCACGCCGTTATCGGTCAGACTTCGCAGACGTTCGCCCAATTCCTTGCGCAATTGACTGCCGTCTTCCATGCCTCGGAAGCGGTCTTTGATTCGCAGCCAAGGCGGGTTGGTCAACACCAATTCGGGCGCTGAAGCCCACGGCCAATCGCCTTGCAGTGCGTCGCCTTGCTTCACGCCTTCATCGAGCAAGGCTTCCATTTCCTTTCGCGAGATTTTTCCAGGTGTTTCGGGCCCGAAACTCACGAGTTCGTGGCGAATGGATTCGAGCAACAAGCGGAGTTTGGTGCTCTTGACCACGAGCGGGTCGACATCGAGAAGTTGGATGTTGGAAAAGAAGCGCCGAGTGTCTTCTTTTTGCAACTCTGGATCGGCGTCTTCGTGAGCATCGGCGTGTCGCCTGATGAGGCGGGCGTGGAACAGGCCACCGCCGGCGGCGGTGTCGGCGACGGGCAGTGGAATGCCGCTGAGGGTTCGCTTGTTTTGCTCAACCGCTTCTCGCTCATCGTCGTCGTTAACATCGCTGTCTTGGGTCGCCTTGGGGAGGTTGAGTTGCTCAACGTGTTGGCGGAAACCAGGGGGGAGATTGCTCATCAGGAAATTGGATTGTTGAACCGGTTTTTTCGGGTTCACGAGGTTGTCCCTCATCTCCGAGCAAATCACGGCGTCAGCCAAGCGCGGAGGCGTGGGGTGAGCGCCTCGAGGAGAGCGCCCGTCGGATTCGGCGTCGTGGCGAGCAAGAAGGTGGTCTAGGACATGACCGGGGTCGGTCAACAGGTTGGCGGGAAGGGTTGGCCAGTCTTCGGGGAGCAGGGCCGCAATGGGCTGAAAAGAGCGGAGGGATTTTTCCCATGTGCTCAGCCAAATATCGATTTGTTGTTCGCGGTTATCGAGACATCGGTCCAATCGTGCATACCATCCACTAACCCCGTTTTGCAATGTCCCCACCAAACCGACGGGACGGCTTTCTCTCTTTGAAGATGTCTCTTCACGAAGGGATGAAAAATGGCCATTATTTGACCAAAATCTCCGTACCTTTCTCGAACCAATTCCACCCTTCTGCCACCCAGTCAAGCAGGTCAGAAAGTTGGTCGGGCGAGACCTTGCCCACTTTCGCAATCTTCCGAAGGGCGGTGAGCTCCTTCCGGTCGTAGGCGCCGTCGACCGCTGCGACCAAGGCTGCGTCGCGCAGCATGACCTGGGCGAACTCCGGGTCGATGTCGGCGATGGATTGTTCGAGAGGAATAGGTTGTTCAAATCCCGTACGGACGGTGATTCTTGATTCGGGATGCATCATGGCCTTCCCCATCATCGCTTCGATCATGGCGATTTCTTCACGGACCAAAGCGCCATCTGCAGCGGCGATGTAAACCAAAACCTGCGCATATCGCATTCGTTCCTGCGAAGAACGATGGATCATCCCATCGGGGAACATGGGCCCTCATTCCTCAAGCGTATCCAGGAGTTCGTACCCCTCTTTCATCCACTTGTAACCTTTGACGGTCCAGTTGAGGAGTTCCTCCACCGCTTCTTCCTTGAGGCCCAAATGTTCAGCGATGTCCTCAAGAGCATCACGCTCATCTTCGTCCACCGTTCCGTCGGCTGCGGCCATCATCACCGCGTCGCGTAGGGCGAGCCGTCCGGCTTCACCCGACAGGTCTTCGAGGCATTCTTCCAAACTTGGTGGATTCTTGAGCGCTGCACGAATGGATTCACGTTGGCCGGGTGAGAGCAGTGCCGTACCGAGCCGTTGTTCAAACATGGCCATTTCATCCACGGTTAATTCGTTGTCAATACGAGCCATGTAGGCCAGCAGGCGAGCGTAGGCAAAGCGTTGTTCTCGGGGGAGTTTGTGAACCGTGTCGGGCAGCATTGACACCCTTTGCGCGCTTCTTCCCAATGAACCCAACGGATGAAACCCCCATCATGCCCCCAATCTTGAAACCCCATCGCATCCACCGAAGGCCATGGTCAAATCGGAACCGGAGGTTGTCGTTTGGACCGGGCGGGGTTGTGCTGCCTGCGTTCGTGCAAAGCAACTTCTGGACAAGAAACGGGTCGCCTACAAAGAGCGTCGCCTCAAGAAGGACCCGGCTGTTCAACGGGCCTATGCACGAGCCACCGGTGGGGCGCGTACGGTGCCTCAGATCATCATCAACGGCCACAACGTTGGCGGTTTTGACGACTTGCTGAACCTTGAGCGAGCAGGTGAACTCGACGTGCTGCTCGGGCGAGCAGAAGCCTCACCCAAAACCACATGGTGGCAGCGCATCAAAGGCGGTCTTCACCGGCGAAGTTGACCGAACAAGCGTTCATAGGTTGCACCACTGTCCTTCAACCATGCACCCCAGCGTGAACGTCTTGGGCACCAAACTCGAATCTTGTTCGGAGGACCCGCTCACCGGCTGGTACAGGGATGGATGCTGCAACACCGACGATAGCGACCGTGGGTCCCACACCGTCTGTTGCGTCTTGACCGACGATTTCCTCCAATTTGCTAAGGACATGGGTAACGACCTCATCACGCCTGCGCCCCGATTCAATTTTCCCGGATTGAAGGCGGGCGATTCTTGGTGCGTTTGCGCTCGGACATGGTTGTTGGCGGTGAACGCGGGCATGGGTTGCCCGGTGGATTTGGAGGCGACCCACGAGCGCGCCCTTGACATCATTCCTCTTGATGTGCTGGAGACGCATGCTCTGTAGGTGCAGGAGTCTGCTCTTGGCCGGCCGTGTACTGAAAGACCCAAATTCGCATCATCAACCACACGATGACGCCCCATGCGAGCAAGTTCACGATGCCGAGGATTCGGACATCCTCTGGAAAGGCCTCATCCAACCAACCGATGGAGGTACTTGAGCCGACCAGACTGATGATGTAAACCGGTAGAGCGGTGGGCAACGTCCACGACACGGGTTTCCGGTCGTCAAACGTGAACCAGCGGTGGACGAAGTGGGCAAACACGCCGGTTGTGCCCCAACACAGTCCCCACAAGATTCGGACATCTGCATCCGAAAAGGCTGCGAGGAGTAAGGTCCACCACAGGAAGAAGATGACGCTGTTGAAACCACCCGCCATGCTAAAGCGAACGAGTGAACCGCGCGGGACCCGCTCATCAAGCCAAGCGAAGGTGTTAGTCGTCATTGGTAACCACGTCACTGGGCTTACCCGTCAACACTTCACGCAGCAGGGCGTTGTCCGCTTGCATGGCGTCCATGATGGCGTACTTGACGCCCAGTTCATGCGCCAACACGCCCAGAGCCGCGCTGTCTTTGGGCAGGCACTTGCCACCAAATCCCCTGCGCAGGCCAAAGATGGGGTCGAGGTGTGAAGGCCCGATGGGTTGAGCTTGTTCGGCCGTGATGATGTCTCGAATGGCGTACCAGTCTTCGCCCATCTCCTGGCAGATATCGTACATTTGATTGGCAAAGGTGACCTTGAGAGCGTAGAAGGTGTTCTTGGTGTACTTCACCAACTCCGCTTGCGTAGGGGACACCTGGAAGAATTGCTCCTTTCGCATCACACCGGCTTCCATGTGGTGTTGAAACACCAAATCAGCTACCTCCTTGTGATGTGTGCCCACGACCAAAATGTCCTGATTGGCGAAGTCCTCCAAGCGGCGTCGTTCCACCAAAAATTCAGGCGAGTAGGCGATGTTCAAGTTTGGATAACGTTCGTGGTATGTTTGCGTCGTTCCTGGTACCACCGTGCTCTTGATGACGGCGGTGAAGCCATCGGGCAGTGCATCCAGCACCCCTTCGACGATGCTCGTATCGCAAGCACCCGTTTCGGGATGGGGCGGGGTGGGAACGGCGATGTAAGCCATGTCAACATGATCGGTTACATCAGTCAGCGACGTTCCTCGCGCAGGGTCGTGAACGAAGAGTTCGTGAGCGTGACCAAAACAGTGTTCAATCGCACCGCCGACCATGCCAGCACCAATGATTCCAACCTTCATGCCATGGCCTCCTTCTCAACGGTGCGGTTTCGGATTCAATTTTCCGTCTTTCGCCATGGTTGAGGCTTGCAGGAGCGAATCGGGGGTTCCGCAATCCACCCACGTCTCTTCACCCACCGAGACCACTTCCGCCTCGCCTTGTTGGACATAAACGCGAGTGATGTCGGAGATGGAGAATGCATCCCCTTGTTGCGAGGTGGCGCTGTCCAAGAATTCCCAGAAACGTTCGTCAAACAGGTAGATGCCGCCGATGGCAAGGTTTGAGGGCGGGTTCGCAGGTTTTTCCACAATATCGCAGATTGTTCCTTCTTCGTCCATCACAGCGACACCAAAGGCTTCCAAATGGGTTTCTTCCCGAGCGATGAGCAAGCAGCCGGGAGGGGTGTCTGCGGCTGAGAATTTCGCAACGTGTTGGCCGAATTCAACCGTCGTAATATTATCGGAAAAATAGACCATCAACCGGGCGTTTTCATTGTACGGTCGTGCCAAGTTGAGGGCGTGAGCGACACCCAACGGTTCCTCTTCAATGACATAATGAATGCGTTCACCGGGCAGGCCCTGGCCGACATGGCTTGCGATTTGGTCAACAAAGCGGTTGGAAATGATGGTGATGTCCTTGATGCCCGCTCGACGAATGGTGCCCAAAGCGTAGTCAATGACCGGACGGTTGTAGAGCGGCAGGAGGGTTTTCTGCGTGTAATGAGTGAACGGATGAAGACGAGAACCGTAGCCCCCCGCCACCAAGATGGCTTTCACCGTCATGGTTGAGAACGCACGCAGGCGGCTTTAGAAGATGCTCATTTCCCATCGTCATCCTCAGCGGTTTCCATCAGCGATGAAAGCGCACCGTCCTCGGGGTTTTGCTCAAACCATCCACTGGCCACCAAGTCACCCAGTCGGTCAACCCCAGCTTCCACCATGTCCATGTCGCGTTGCTCTGCGATCTCCCATTGCCGTTGCGCGACCGTAGCATAATACTGATTTGCTTCTTCAACCAATTTCTCCGAGACCCTCAACTCGCCTTCAAGACCCTCGTAATCGGCTTCATGGAGCGAAGGGTCCACCCGTACGAGGTTTGGGTCCACCCTCGCTTCTGTCTTGTCAAAGGCTGGTCCTTTCTCATCGCCTCCACGGGTGCGCAGATAGGACTCGTTGGTGGTGATTCGACCGATGTTGCTCGCTGCAAAGGCCTGATGGAGATGGTCCGCTTCCTTTTGGTCCAAATCAAGCCCGTTCAATTCCTCCCAGCCAAATTCGATGCTGTCCAACAGTGCGCCGAGTCTGCGCTGCAAGGTTTTGGTACGGTGCGAGGAGCGCCACTGCACCGCTACAGCGAGCACAAGCGGAACGGTGAGGAACTGGAGAATGCGATAGACATCCATGCCTTGGAGGTAGGCGATGAGAACGAAGATGTCGGTCAAAATGACGATGCCCCAAATCGCGAAAAGTAATTTCTTCCGACCGGCACGTTCCTGAACGAAGAAGTGTTCAATCAGGGCTTTGCTCTCCATGCGAACCACCTAGCGGTTTGCAATGCTCCGAATCTTTTCCATGGTCTGGTCGTCAAGTTCGGTGTCTGCATCCCAACCCATGTCCTTCAGCCCGTTGGCGATACTGGCTTCCACGATGGTGTTCATCCGCTCCAAAGCGTACTGGAACAAAAGGCCACACATCAGCACCGTGGCCAAACCAAATTCCCATCGAGTGAGGTAGGCGACGACGACACCGATGAGCACGATCCCTACGCCTGCGGGGATCAAGCGCTGCTGCACCTTCATGGCCGAGGCCTTGGCGTCGAGAATCCGTTGGGCACCCTCCTTCTTCCCAGCCATGTTCATGGGAAGCCGCTTCTCATGGTGAAGATGCCGCTTCTTCCGACAGCCATGCGTTGACCTCGGCAAAGGTGTCGCTCAGGGTACGGTCTTGGCTTGAGCCCTCGTTGACCAGCACGCTGTCACGCATCGTGAAATGGCCACGCGGTTGAGAGATGAGGTGCTGCAGAAGTTCGCTCATCGCCCGTTGCATGTTGGCGGTTTGTTCAACCTGCATGTTGAGCAATCTCTCCATGCTGTTGAACACCACATCGTTGCGCTCGTGCCGGGCTTCAAGGGCGTTTGAGGCAGCGGTCATCGCTTCCTCCTGCCGCTTGAGCAATTCCCGGGCTGCCGGGCTTCCAACCGCATCCCGCCGTTGCAGTTCATCGATGGCGTTGTTCAATTCCACGTGCCTTCTCGTCAGGGCGCGTTCCAATTCCTCGACCTGGCGATTCGCAGCCCGAAGTTGGTTGGACAATGCTTGCCCATCACGTTGCATCCGACGAAGTTCAGAGCCGTGGTGGGTCGATTCAGAGAGAAACGCCACCACGATGGCCAAACCAAGCGCCATTTCAGGATGAACCATCAACGCTGTTGCTGAAAACCATGCTGCACTTCCCCAAAACACCGAGCGGACGATACCCATGATGTAACATGGATGCACCACCAATAAAGTCGGTCGTTGGGACTGCTACGGGGTCCCTTCACGATGGAAGGAGAATGAAGCAATCGTCGTCCACCTCAATCACCATGCCGGTCGTGAGCAGGTGGTCAAGGGCTTCGTCCGTTTCGTCATCGTCGATGTTGGAAGCGCGAGTGTGGTCAAAGATGGCTTGGAGGGTGGCGACAGGTTCACCGTTGGCCAAGGCTTGTTCGATGGACATGACGACGGACTGGCAGGCAATGGCAAGGAGTGGGTCGTCGGTGTTGGCATCGGGTAAGAGGTCGAGGAAGATGTTGGAGGGGTGGTGCTCCTCGCCCTCCATTTGCCCATGACTCGGAGATTCGGTGGCCCGTTCTCCTAGGCCTCGAAGAGTGTGAGGTTCGTTGAGGTCAAAACAATCAAACAGGTTTCGCTGATGTGGGTCATCGCTTTCTTGCGCCCTCGTTTCGGTTGGCTCCAAGCGTCGACCGAGGTCGTCGAGGCGTTGAAGTCGCTGGTCGATCATGACCTTCTCTCTCAGGAGGTCAATGGCCAGGAGGTCCATGGCCATGTTCGCTTGCTCCACCAACCAATCGTGCACGTTCCACTGCGGGTTGACCCCGAGCATGGCATCGGCGAGCTGGTGCACTTCCGGGGGTAAATCCTTCAGCGAAACACGCCGTTCCTGGCTGTTTTTGTGCTCGTCTGCCATGATGTTTCTTCTCACTTGACAGCCTATGAAACATCCCCTTGACCCCGACCGAGAAGGTCCGTTTTGAGCAGTTTTTCATCCCTTTTCAATCGGGGAGCACCCCGTTTCTCTGCGGGCCGTCCCGTTCTGTGGAAAGGGTCGCGTTCATGTAGAAGCGCTATGTGCGAGGAGGCATGAGTGACCATCGCATCACGGTTCTGCCAGGCGACGGGACGGGCCGAGAAGTTGCCCTTGAGGCGCAACGCATCCTTGATACGATTCAGGAGCACTCCAATCACGGCTTCACCCAGACGGTCATTCCTTGCGGCGGCGAACACTACAAAGCCACCGGGGAAGAATGGGCTGAGGGCTCCTTTGACTTCTGCAAAAACGAAACGGACGCCATTTTCCTT
>JAYYBT010000066.1:0-34520 GCA_036162675.1 Thermoplasmatota archaeon | reverse complement strand
AAACGGCGAGATCACTATGCAGACCCACCCGTTCAAGGATTGGGTCTACGAATGGGACGGAGCTGCTCACCCCGAGGGTGAAGGCGACATCACCTTCCGTATTCGCTCCTATGACGGTCTGGACTATTCTCCAGTTGAGGTCCGCCAATTCAAACTCAACCTCGTTCCGCCCACCATCTTGGTTGACATCCCAACCGATGGTAGCGTTCACCAAAACGGCAAGGTCCTCTTCCAAGGAACTGCATCCGACCCTTACCAGGGTACATTGGGCAGCGACATCAAGCAGATTTGGTTCCGAATCACCTATCCTGACGGCAATCAGCAGCAATTCTTCAACCAAGGTTCCACCAGTTGGTCATACGAATGGAATGTCGCCGAATTGCCAACCGGTGAGTACACCGTTGATGTCTGGGCCGCCGACAGTGATTTCTGTATCGACAACTCGAGTGCGTGCGTCGTGGAGACCCGAACGGTCACCATCAACAACGACAACGTTCCACCAAACCTGCAACTCTCTTGGATTGGTGCTGACGATCAAACATCGGGTGGCATCGACGGCGATACGGTTCGGGCTTCTCCCGAGACCAAAATCATCGGTGTTGCACGAGACATTGGTGGATTCGTGACTCGGGTTGAGATTCAAATCACCGACCTCGCCAACGGTTTGGTGTTGAACGACGGCCCGTTGCCGGTGACAAGTTTCGCCAACGATGGTTCATGGGTGGCCAATTGGGACACCTCGGACCTCGTCCACGACAGCGTCTATTCCGTCGCTGTTCGTGCCTACGACGGTGATGACTACTCCGAATGGGTCACCTGGCGGATGACCATCAACAACCCGCTCGACGCTGAAAACATCGACCCCATATTCAATGAAACTGGATGGGTAGGCACGTGGACGATTTTCTGCGACCAGAACTCAAACTCCTTCGACCGCTGTGGCGGTGGTGTTTCGTTTGACCTCGCTGAGTTCTTCAGCGACCCTGATGGCACGGGTTCACCAGGCAACGACCTTGAATTCTATGTTTACGATGACGAGGAAACTCTTGAGGATGACTTCTACGACGACTTCATCACCATCACGCCAATGGGTGTACTGACCTATGACCCCATGTCCTACATGGCTCAAACGACCAGCAATATCCCTGACTGGTCGCTCAACGGCGTTGTTCTGTACGCCCAAGATGACCAGGAATCCAAGGCCTACTCGCTGAAGGTGAACTTCCTCGTACGAGCAGTTTCCTTCACTGTAGAGCGCACCGATACGGGAGATATCACCGTGAACGACCCCGCCAATTTCCAAGGCGAGGGCCTTCCGGGAAGTTTGGTCATCGCTCGATTTGCGGATGGAAACGCCAAGTTGAACTCCACGCGTGTTCTTTCTGACGGCTCATGGAGCATGGATTTGACGGCTGGTCAACTCAGCGGCGTTGAAGGACAGTCCGATGTGATTTTCGAAATGGACGGTCAAATCTTCAAGTTCGCAGGTCAGACGGACAACGCCAAGTTTGCGATTGTCGTCTCCAGTGGCGACGACGGTGGTTCGGGAATGTTCGGCATCATTCTGATCGTGTTGGCCGTCTTGGTGTTGTTGGGCGCTGGTGCCTTCTTCTTCATCGAGTTTGAAGACGTCATTGACGAGGATGAACTCACGGGAGACGATGCACCTGCCGAAGAGGACCCCTATGCGTGGGCCAAGGCAAAGCAAACACCCAGCCTTCCTCAACAGGAAGCGGCCGCTGCGGCCCCCGCTGTCCAAGAGGCAGCAGCTCCTGCTGCATCACAACATCCCGGCTGGCTTTGGGACCAGGCATCCAACCAATGGGTGCCCGACCCCAACTACCAGCAACCTCCACAACAGTGAGGGAGAACTGAGGGTTAGGACATGGCCGCACAGGCAAAACCCGGTGTTCAGGAACGCATCCTGTTGCACTTGTTGGATTACTCCGACTACAAGGACAGCATTGAGGTTCCCTTTGCGCTCTCCCAAATGGGGATTGCCAACGCCGTCGCCATTGCGCGGTCCAACGTGCCTCGTGCAATTGCCGGCTTGAAAGACCAAGGTATTCTCGTCGAGCGTCAAGCACACGTGAAAGGTGTATCTCGCAAACGCAAAGCCTACTTTTTGACCGATTCGGGCATCGCTCTAGCCAACGAAACATGGGAGAGGCTCGCAGAATTTCCCGTTCGTTGCATCCTCGATGACCAACCCGCTGTGGCGACGACCCTGAACGGAGCCAAGTCTGTTTTGCCTTTTGAGATGCGGCCGGTGGACATCATTCGGTACATCGATGAGCAGAATTGTTTGGATGTTCGAAACCTCTCGGCCGACTTGGTTGAACGTGATTTGTCAAAGCATGTTGAGAAGCAACTGGTGACATCACTTGCTGACCTACCCCGGTTGCGCCATTTCTACGGTCGCACGACTGAACTTGACAACATGGTCAATTTGCTTGAGGCGAGGGCCACAACCTTGCTTGTACCCGGCATTGCAGGGATTGGAAAGACCACGATGGCGTCAAAACTGATTGAGCGCTTCATGCACCGAAGAAATCTCCTCTACCACCGATGTCAGGATTGGGAAGGTTCCCGTTCGTTCTTTGAATCGGTGGCCGATTGGTTGTCGAGCATGGGCAATGTGGATTTCTCCACCTACCTCGCAGCCACACCGGTTCCACAACCCGCCGACGCTGCCCGTATTTTGGTCGAGGCGTTGGAAGGCACGCCCTCCCTCTTGGTCATTGACGACTTCCACAAGGTCTCGGATATGGTGCTCCATCAAACATTCCAAGCCATGTCGCTGGCTTTGCTGGGGAGTGAAGAGAAGATTGGTTTGGTCATCTTCTCTCGTTCTTTCAAGCCGGTGGTGCCGACCAAGGACGCAGAGGGTCGGATCGCCAGTTTGGTGCTTCCCCTCGACGGTTTGGACCCTGAATCTGGTCGGAAGTTATTGACAAGCTTTGAGACGTTGGAGGACGAGCAATGGTTGCACATTCACGGTCTTTCTCGTGGCCACCCACTCGTTTTGGAACTCATCAACCGTGGTGCATCTGCAGGTGCCTTTCACGAAACGCTGGAGAATTATGTGACCGTTGAGATTTTCTCAAAATTGAGTGCCGAACAGAAACGTGTCCTCTCTGCGCTCTCCATTTTCCGTGAACCCGTTGAACTTGATGCCCTCGCTCAACAACAATTGGACACGGATGAGTTGGATGGTTTGGTTGAATCCGGGCTCGCCCGCCAAGCGGATTCGGAAACATACGATGTGCACGATTTGATTCGAGAGTTCCTCTTGCGTAGCCTTTCTCCTGCACTTCGTCAGGAATTTCACGGGAAGTGTGTGGAATGGTACCTCAAGCAAACACAAACTCATGACATGCTCATTGAACTGATTTACCACTCCATCCAAGCAGCACAATACGAAGAGGCCTCAAACCTCGTGGTCACCGAAGGACGGCAACTCATCTCTCAAGGCTACATGGAACTGCTCGGGCTCATTGAGCAAATCGAAACAGACGACCTCTCGTCTGATGTCGTGGTTCGCATGGCACAATTGCAAGGGGATATTCTTGCTCTTCTTGGTCGCCTTGAAGAAGCCGAAGAAGTGCTCAGCGCGACCCTTGAACGAGCAAAGAAGAGCGCTGATGAATTGATACAGGCCGAAATCCTCTCTTCAATGGCAGACGTGAGCCGAAAACAGGGAGATAGCGACCTTTCCCTCAGTCGCCACAAGCAAGCCCTGAAGCATTACATCGCACGAGGACACGCCCGATGGGCTGCTCGGACCTACAACAACATCGGCTACCTGCTTCGACGAAAAAACGAGCGTGCCAAAGCCTTGGAAGCCTACGGTGAAGTGGAAGCCATTCTCGCAGATTCTGAGGACGATGAGCTCATCAACAGCCAAATCACACTCGCCCGAGCCCTCATTTCTCTCGGCGAGGTTGACCGTGCTCGGGAACACGCCATGGCGTCGCATGAACGAACAGCGGAAATGGGTGATGTTTTGCTCCACGCTCGTGCCCAGGGCGTATTGGGCCGATACTACTCCAAGGTCGAGCAATCCGAATTGGCTTTGTTCCACTATTCCGAAGCGCTTGAGGCCATGACCGAGGCAGGTGATGTGCAATCCTTGGTGGAAATCACCATGCTTCTGGGTGAAGTTTTGCACGATGCTGGGCGCACCGATGAAGCCATGGAGCATTATAGCCAGGCCTTGGTGCTGGCTGAGGCCAATGATCTGCGGATGCAGATTGGAGAACTTCTCACGCGACTTGGTGGGGTTGCCCCCGACCGTCAAGGCCGCATGGAATATCTGCAGCGTGCATTGACGGTGTTCAGGGAACTTGGTGCAAAAACACGAATGCGAGAAGTCCAAGCCATGGTCCACAGAGCGGTCATGAGTCGTTGATTCACTGAACGGCCTGTGGCCGGTCGAGTGAAAGGAAGGTTATGCCATCGTCATGAACCACCCACAAGCGTTCAACACCAGCGAGCGGCACTCGCCCCTCATGCGTGCCGGCCCCGGTCCCCGAAAGGGAAATCTCCGTGTCAAGAGGCCCTCCTTCATCGATGAGAATCAGGGCTGTATCGTGCAATTCCAACCAAAAGAGCGACTCATCGGCCTCCGTTGGCCGCCAACTGATCTCCTCTGCATAGGAGATGTTTCCACCGAGGCGACTGGCTTCATCCGCCCGTTCCACGGCGGCAGCGATGTCGTCCATGTTCGCTTGGATGGCTTCCTCGTTCCAACGCAAACGGGTGTTTGTTTCAATGTCCCATGCCCACACACTGAACATGCTCATCAACAACACACCCAGCAAGAAGGTGAAAATGTAGCCCAATTCAGTAGCTGCGGCTCTGGTGTCCCGGGTCAGGCTTCCACGATTCATACCAGCACCTCCCGAGCCGTTACGTCAATGGACGCCAATTGAAGGGTGAACTCGATGATTTCGCCGTTGGTGTGCCAAACGGCTTCTGCCGTGCCATAGCTTGGGTCGGGCACCCAGCCTACGTAATCGGTGAGTAAGTCCAACCGACCTGGATAGACGGTCCAATCTTCGCTCGCCTCGAGGCCGATGCCGGCGTTATCGGCGATGGCGGTGCCGTATGGCTCGGACCATCCACGACGGACCTCGTAGGCGGGTGTTGAGGCGAGCGAGGTGCGATGAACCAATTCGATGTCCAATTCCAATTCACCTGCACCGCTCTCACTGGATGCGGTGGGGTGGAGCGAGGGTATTGTTGCAGCGAACCGAGGGCCGGGCCCGCCTCGGTCGGAGGGCGGCACCACAACGTAGGGTTTGAATTCGGGATGGTTGGTGACCACCGCACCACCGCTGAAGGCCACTTCCATGCCGTCGATTGAAGATGAAAACTGATAGGAGAGGCGAGAGAGGTGGAAGGCCCAGACCGAGCCGATGGAACTGTGGGAAGAACGGCCGTCGTCACCCAGCACATCAATGCTCAAACTTGCGGGGTGCCGTCCATCACGCCACGCTTCTCGGATATCGATTTCACCACGACCACCCATGCGTTCCCATGGCAGGTCGGTGCTGATCCATCCACTGGCTTGGGTGCCAATGCTGGTGCATCGGCGTTCCCCGTCGTGAGGAAGGTGAAGGAGACCGGCTTCGCCTGCGGTACGCATGGCCCGCAGTGGGTGGCCTGAATCGACACGAATCGTTGTCGTGCCCTCGTCAAGGGTGATGGTGCGAAGCCTGTTGGTTTCCAAAAACACACCAGTTTGGACATCTGCCCCGCTCACGTTCCATGTGGACGTGTAGCCTGCCAGGCGAATGAGCACATGCTCCTCCGTCTCGTTCATGTTGTTCACATAGGAAAAGAGACCGCCAGAAAGTGCGCCCGTATCATCGGCAGGGAGCAACATGGTGCCGTTGATGCCGTCGGTGCTGCTCGTGGAGGCTGATGCACCCCATGTGACGAAGACGTCCCCGTCGGCGTCCAGCGTGGCCGCTCCATCGTCGTAGGCCGGTGGCCACGACACATGCTCAACCTCTCCGGCTGCTACGGATATCCCCCCACCTCTCCATGTGATGGTGACCACGCTTTCGCCGGGATTGGTGAAGCGAAGTGTGCCGTTGAGGTGGGGAGGGAGGAAGGTGTTGCCCAAGTAGGCGCCATTGCTGGAAGGCCAGGCTGTTAGGCCCTCAGTTGCATTTGTGTTTACTTTCAATATCAAGCGTGAGGGGGCGCTCGTGGTGATGTGGACCACGCCGTCATCATCGAGGTCAACCTCGTGTGTGAAATGAACACCGGTTCGTGCAAGACCGGTTGGCATGGCGTAGTGAATGGTGGTTTCACCGTTAACAGTGATGTGAATTTGATTGGCTGATTCGCTGAGAAGTTGAACGGTGTGTTGGCCTGCCATGGCCGGTATGGACCATGCTTGTCCACGTTTATCCGCCGGTTCGGGTGAATTTGGCAGGACATAGGTTGCGCCGCTGTTTCCGACAAGCCCGAGAACATTGAGGGCATGGCTTGAGGTCAACACGGCTTCCCCCATGGTTTCCAAGTCAAAGGTCGCCATCTCATCAACTCGGAGGGAAATGGTCTGCGTTTCTTCGCCGTTCTCAACCAAGGCTACCTCAATTGGACCAAGCGGCATTGCCAACCCAGGGGTGACGGTCACCATCGCTGCATCAAGAACCGCCTCCAAGGTGTAGTGGTAAGGTCTGTCAGGTCCCATGCGAAGGTCCGTGATGCACACGGCTTCAATGAAACTCTCGGGGTGTCGAATCTCCAGCGTATCGTCAAAATCCAGCGCTCCTCGTGCTCGCAGACTCATATCTTCAACCCATGTGGCGGAGTACCACATCCCTCCTCGCAAACTGTCCCAAACCAACTCGCCGTCAACGGGAATCAACGTCGCTTGCGCCACATCACCTGGCAT
The DNA here is from genome assembly GCA_036162675.1 of Thermoplasmatota archaeon. Lineage (GTDB taxonomy): Archaea > Thermoplasmatota > Poseidoniia > Poseidoniales > Poseidoniaceae > Poseidonia. Next base: position 27,607 of record JAYYBT010000066.1, on the reverse strand, counting down.
TCCACGCTCGCTGAGTGCTGAGGTTTCGTGGGCGAGGAGGCTCATCTGCGACGACATATCGTGGCGTTCAACCGAGCCTTCCATTTCCTCGATGACCGGCATCATGGAGACCATCATCAACCCGATAATGGAAAGGACGCCACCGAACAAGAGAACGGTTGCGACAGCGGCGGAAACCGCCTCCTCGTCCCTGCGCATGCACCCGTTCATCGACTCACCTCCACGCGCTGGATGTCCACTTCAAAGTACAATGGAAGGTTCTGTGCGGAGACACTGAATCCATCTGCACCGCTGGCCCGCTCGTAAGGTGCGAAACCGATGTAGGTGTCCAGGGTGCCTGCCGAGCGTTGCACGGTGTATTCAGATAGCCAACTGTTGTGGTATTGAGGCGTGATAACATCGTGAAGAGAGTTGAAGACGTTGAAGTTGACGTTGTAGGCCCGACCTGTGAAGAGCGTCATTGGTCCTTGAGATACAAATTGCATACCGACGTTTGACCCCGAGCCGATGCTGCCGTTGGCGGTGACATCGGTGAGCAGGATGGAGAGGCGTAGTTCATCGTTGGCCATGCGGTCAAATTCAACCGATGGCATGGCGCTGACCTCCCATGCCTGGTTTGGAAACCGTTCTGCCCGGGCGTTATTCATCAGCGCAATTTGATGTTCGCCTTGACCAAGAGACGTGGTGATTTGCAAACCAGAAAGGGTCCACATCACTTGACGGTGGAGGGGTTCGTCATCCGCCCCGTAAACGGTGATGATCATCCAGTGGGAGGCGCTGGCGTTGTGGGTGATGAACACCTCCAGGTGACTACGGGTCACGTCATCCTCGAAGTAGACGCCGGGCGACTCAACCGAGATGGAACGAGCTGTTTCGTTGGCTGCCAACACGGCCACTGTCGTATCGTTGACATGGCGTAATTGGATGCGCTCCCGTTCGGTCAAATCGGCGCTGATGCTCCAATGTTCGACGTTTTGCACGGTGCGAATGGATGTTGACTGGATGGCCAATGTGTTGCGGAATCCAGTCCCATCTGGCGCGTTTCCTGCGACCTCAAGCCGGTCCTCGATGCGGTCGGCCAACCCAGTGGCTGAATTCCAGTTGGTGTTGTCTTCAAAATCCGAGAGGTAGGGGTTGAGAAACACCCAGACGCCACCCATGATGGTGATGACCATGGCCAAGAGCATGACCACGCCGAGAACCTCGCTGACACCACGGTCTTCATCGCGCAGGCGATGAGACTGAACTTGGCCGGTGCGTCGGTTCACAAGGTTGACACAACCCCGTATCATTTAGCCATTCACCTCAATGTGGGCTTCAACGCTCAGTTGCTCGCCTTCTTTTCGGCCTCGACCGTCTCGTTGACCTTGCCAATGTAGTGAGAAAAATCCGGGCCGTCTTGGGCGGAGATGCGGAGGTCGCCCGAAAACACCTCGTCAATAAAGTACAAGACCGTTGATTCGGCGAGGTGAGGCATGTTGTTTTTCTCGCTCAAGTGAGTCAACGTGATGCTTCGCGTTTTTTCAGTGCAAACCTCGGCCAAAAATTGGCCCGTCTGTTCGTTGGACAAGTGTCCACCTCGGCCGGAAATGCGGTCTTTGAGGGAATAGGGGTAGGGTCCGTACATCAATTTGTTGTGGTCGTAGTTGGCCTCGATGGAGATGTGCTCGCAACCACGAACGTGGGTGACCAACTCATCGGTCCACGAACCGAGGTCGGTGATGATGGCGGCACGTTCGCCTCCGTGGCTTGCGACAAAGGCCACATTGTCAGACCCGGCGTGGGGTACCGGGACGGGGAGAATCGCCAAATCTTCGCCCACACGAACGAGGTCAAGCGCCTCAAAATAGGTGGTGAGCTCGGGCAGGAGGTCCAATTCCATGGCTGTTCGTTCGTTGGCCAGAACGCGAATGTTCCAACGAGTTTGAAGGACCTTGGCTCCGCCGCCATGGTCGCCGTGGTGGTGTGAGATGAACACGCAATCAATATCTTCAGGTTTCAGTTCCAACCGAGCCAATCGTTTGGCCAGTTGTGCCCCGCTGAATCCTTGGTCGACCAAGACCTTGACACGAGGGGTCTCGAGCAACGTTGAGTTGCCCCGACTGCCGGTGCCCAAGTGGGTGATGGTCATGGTCATGTGAACATCGGCACTCCAGCGCGGAAAGGACTTGAATGCACCGATAAGGGCGGCCTGAAAGTGATGGTTTTCCGAACGAAACCACCGATTGGAACGACGATTTGTATGAACATTGTTCCATCACCCTCATAAGCAATCTTAGCAAGGTGAAAAGAGAGCGAGGCGGAGGCTTTGCCGAGGGTGAGTTCATGCGACGAAGTCAGACAACCATCTTGACCACGCTTGCCGTGATTGCAAGCCTTCTGTTCATGTCGCAATTCCCGGCTATCTCCAATGTCTCCAACGTCCATCCCGATGACACCGATGGGACGCCACCTCCAAACACCGATACCGACGGTGATTTGATCCCCGACGTTCACGAAACGCTGTTTGAGGAATGGATGAACTGGACCGCTGTTGACGGACGCGATGTCATCATTCCCGGCCTTGACAAAAACAACGCTTCTGACGCTTCCACAGACCGAGACAGAGACGGCCTCAACGCCACAGAAGAATTCTGTTGGCCATATCCTGCCAATTGCACCGCACCTGGTTTCCCACGCGGCCTCACCGGTCAACTGGATGAAAACAGCGACCGTGTTTATCTTGACCCGCGGGTGTCCGATTCAGACGGGGATGGCATGCCCGACGGGTACGAAGCCTACATGTGCCACCGCATGGGTGGATTTGACCCCGTGTCGCTGCGTTACCTCTGCCCTTCCTTTGACCCGCTGAACGGCAGCGATTTGACGCTGGACGGCGACAACGACGGTTTTGATGTTGACAGGGACGGCATTCTGAGCGATGCTGAGCGCTACACGGCTCCCGAAGAATACGCTCACGGAACGCCATCAAATTTCACCGCTGAACTCGATGGGCTTTGGTGTCACGCTACGTTGCCAGAAGGTGCTGCGTTGAAGAATTGGCCTTACCTGCCATCGGGCGCGAACGCCACCTTCCACAACCTGTTGAAGGCCTGCACCTCTCGCGCTGAAAACCCAGTGGGCGAGGACCTCTGGCTGGGCACCGACCCGGTGTTGGATGATTCTGACCGCTACCTGTGGGACGGCTTCTCCATCCGCCCGCTTTACCCCTCCTTTGGCGACGGCATCCCCGATGGGTGGGAAGTGCACTTCGGACTTGACCCCTTGAACCGCTCCAATGCTTTGGAAGACCCGGATTTGGACGGTTGGGACACCAACCGTGACGGTGGTATCAGCCAAGACTTGGCCCGTACACAGACGGCGCTTGACCTCGGTGAAGCCTTGTCAACCCTTGAGGAATATTTGGTTCACTACGACGACGGTAACACCGTTTATCCTGGTTTGAAAACCACCCTTGTGGGCGACGAAACTGGGTTTGAGACCCTGCCGCTTGTCTATGATGTCCCTGAAGATGTTCTTGCCATCATGCACCATGATGTTCGGGCCCTTGAGGAACACGACGGGTCTGTTTACGCCTTGACGAAATACGGGGTCAGTGTTGTTGATCATGAAACCAATACGCAAAGCCATCACTGGCTTCCACAAGGCGTCCTCCTCCACGACGGCTTCCTCGCCTCCTCCAACGGTGCACCCTATGCGCTCGTGATGGGAACGAGCATCGGCTTCGCCGTTGCACCGCTTTTGGCTGATGGCAGTCTGGATTCCATCACGGCCTGGGATTGGAGCCTTTCTGGTCCACTTCACGCTGTCGCACCGCTCGCCGGTGAAGATGTGAACCTTCACGCCATCGGATTGGGCCACGCCGGCGATGGCGCCATTGTGGAAATCGACAGCGTTGCTTCCATTGCCTCCACCCATGCGCTCGGTGCCGGATTGCAAGCCGGTCTGGCCGAAGCCAATGCGAGCGTCAGCGCAGTCACGCACGGGCTGGCAGGTGGCACAACGTTCCATCTCTTCGTGGGCACCGACCGAGGTTTGTTCATCGTCGATACCCCTTCCGCTCGGGACGAAGCAACCGGTTCATGGCGTTTCTTTTACACGCCAGAATCCAACCCGATTCCGACCAACGTTGACGAACTTCGCAGTTTGCCACTCGGGTCAAGTGACAACCCAGCAGAAGTTCGGGACCTCGTGCTCGACGGCCCAGCCCCATCCAACGCCCAAGCCCTTTGGTTTGGAACGCCATCAGGTCTTCACAAACTGGATTTGAACGATGATTTCATCGAACACAGCGGGCTGATGACGCATCCGGGCGTTGATGGAAAACTTTCAAGCGAATCCAACAACATCCACGCCATTCACCCCACAGGTGATGAGTTGTTGATTGGTTCACAGTGGGGCCTTTGGGCCTTGGCAGGTGATTACACTGCGGTTTACGGTCTTCAGGACCAAACAAGGCTTCCCGGTGAAATCGTCGCCATCGCCACCTCGGTTGGTGAGGGCAATGTCACCATCTACGGTGCTGCATCTCCGGGTCGCTATGCTAACCTCCTGCTCATGGACCCCGGGGCCAACGATTCCGACTCCGACGGCATGCCTGATGGTTGGGAAGTGGTTCACGGTCTCGACCCCACCGACCCTTGGGACGCCCTCTACGACAACGATGCAGACGGTCTTGACCTCGACCAATCGGGTGATATGAGTCTGGAGCGATTGTGGACAAACCTCGACGAATTCCGCTACACCAAACTCACACCAGAAGGTTACAATTCCACCGACCCACGCGAAGGTGATACCGATGGCGATGGCGTTGGGGATGGAGCGGAATATTACGGCTTCTTCTATGAACAGAGCAACCTTTGGTGTCACTACACCGTTCAACTGGTCTATGTCTGCGATGAGGCCAAGGGTGCGGCCGCCAACGCCACCTACCTTTCAATGGCCAACGTAGACGCAGCCACCGACCCGACCAATCACGACTCCGACGGCGACGGCATGCCCGATGGCTGGGAAATTCAACATCGCCGCTGGGTAGGAGATAGCTTCTCTGGCGGTAACAACTGGAGCCTTGACCCGTTGCGTTCCGAGGACGCCAACTGGGACGCTGACGGTGATGGTCTACCAAACCTGTGCGAATATCAATGGTCAGTCGTTCGGTTGATGGGCATCAACGGTGACCTGTTCGATGAGTACGGCGAAACACCCGAGGCTGCAGAGGCATGGGCGGTGGCCGACCCGAATCTTGTTGATTCTGACGGCGATACCTTGCCCGACGGATGGGAATCCAAGGGCTTGTGCTCTTGGGACCCCTCTCGAGTCGGTGTGAATCCACTCAACGGCTCCGATGCGTTCCAAAACCCCGACGGCGATGGATACGACGTCAACCGAGACGGCGTGCTCTCAGAGGACGAAGCCTTCGTGAATTACTTGGAATACCACATTCGCTCGGATTTGTTCAACGGCAATCAGACGCTTGACGGTGATGCACTTCCCGAGGGCTTCACCACGCGTCTCTTTGACCATATCAGCGACCTGGGTCTTCCTGACGACACCTTTGCCAACCGCGCCTCGGGTTCCGTCACGGCGGGGCTCTCCGCTTACAGCGTTGGTGCCGCAGACCCACTCAGCGCCGATACCGACGATGATGGGATGCCTGACGGGTGGGAAATTTGGTTTGCACGATGGAATCTCCTTGACGACGCATGGACGCTCAATCCACTGGATTCCACCGACCGTTGGCAAGACGCCGACGATGACGGTATGACCAATTGGGAGGAATACAACGTCATCTCTCCGTCGCTGTCTGAAACAGACGCCAATCGCTCATCGCCGCAGTGGTTTGTGACGACCATTGGCACCGCCTTTGCGCTCCAAAATTGGCCGGGCATCACCGCCACCCTTTCCTTCGGCGATTTCCTCACGGAAAATCAAACCAACTTGACCGGCTTCACGTCCGACCCGAACAACGTCGATACCGACGGTGATGGGATGTTGGACGGTGTTGAACTGCTGTTTACTTCATGGAACGACTCGGCCGGCATGTGGACGCTCAACCCGTTGGTGGCGGGCGATGGTGATTTTGACGGGGATGAAGACGGTCTCATCGACCGTCAAGAGTTTGCCCTCGCTTCCTCACAACCCGACAACGGCATCGACCATCCCAGCGATGCGCCACTGATGCACATTGACGGTGACTTCCAACAACCAACCGAGAAAGCTCAGCGCGTGTTTAACATCCTCATCTCCAAAGACACGCGCGGGAAGCGTTTGCTCAACGATTTCAATGCATGGCAACAAGGTGAACCACCCAATGCCTTCATCGAAGTGGTGCTGGGCATGACCGACCCGACCATCGCCGACACCGACGGTGACGGTATGTTCGACGGTTTCGAGTATTGGTTCACGTCGTGGGACCTTGACCAAAACCGTTGGGCGATCAACCCACTTATTGACGGTGATGTGAACCTCGACTCGGACGACGACAGTTTTGATTGCAATGGTGATGGCCAAATTGATGCAAATGAGACCTTCAGCAACCTTCGTGAATGGGAATCCAGGACGTGGGGGAAGTACCTGACGCGCAACACCGTCCCTGCGAATTTAGGCATCATCGATTTCGGCGAAGATGCGATGGCAGCCTATCAAGAAGAACTTGGCTTCACGCCGGTGCAGGCTCAGCAAGCCTTGTATCTGGACTTTGTCAAGAAAGGACCCGAGTCGGTTGATCGGATGGCGCAAATCAATTCTCTTGACAGCGAGAATTTCAACCGAAGCCTCCGTGGCGTCGCCGACCCGACGCACCATGATTCGGACAGCGACGGCATTCCCGACGGTTGGGAATACTGCTACGCTACCTACGGAATGGACGATGTCACGACCCAGAATCACTGGGCGGCCAACCCGCTCAACCCGTGGGACGTGGATTACGACGGCGACCACGATGGTTGGTACGACCGTACGAGCTTTGACATCCCCGCAACCCAAGGGACATGGCAGGACCGTGTGTTCACGCCCTCTGGCGTCGTTGTTCAGAACGGGGTGGGCAACCTTCCGTTCACGAACTTCATGGAGTACGACAACCAAACTCGCCCGGACCTCAACGATAGCGACGAGGACAGTCGAACCTTCATCACCACCGTGGTCAACGGAGCGGTGGTCTCGCACGTTCGAGACTACAATTACTCAGACGGTCGTGAGGTGTTCAAATACGGTTCAAACCCGAGCGATAACGATACCGACGGCGACATGTTGCCCGACTGGTACGAGTACAAGATGGCCTGGAACGAAAGCAACGACAACTTCAGTTCCTACCTCGATGTTCGTGTGGTGTGGATCGATGTCGCCACAGGCGGGGCCTGCACAACGGCCACCAACTCATGCCTGCCGTTATCGCAGGACGGCTCGGGCGGAACCTTGGCTCGTCCGGACACCGAGTTCACGTGGTTTACCTTGGACCCGGCCGATCCCAACGATGCCAACCTCGACCCTGACCAGGACGGTAATTGGGACTGCACCGGTGTGGGCTGCAGCTATGAGCCCTACACAAATTTCCAAGAATTCTACGCCATTACGGCCAGCGAGTATTCCTCTCCAAACGCTGTTCGCTTGAGTGCCCTGACCTACGACGGTGCACCCGTCACCGAAGGTTGGCAGTTCAGAGCAGCCTTGCTCGGTTTGGGCCAGAGCGACGAGCTTGTCTTGAACTACCTCAAACTGGATAAATTTGGTGGACCTGACAACCAATACGGCTACATCGTTGACGATAAGGACACCAATTTCCTCATCGTTGACCCGTCCGATGACGTGATCCTGATGGCAGGTAACAGGACCGATGCATGGGATATCTATTACGCGAGTTCACCCCAAACGGCGCCGGTCAGAAGCGTTGGCGAACACGAATACGGTTGGTACCTGCTCGACTTTGATGATGACCATTTGGCCGAAGGGAGTAGCCCGATTAACTGGGATACCGACGGTGATTGGATGAACGATTGGTTCGAGGTCCGTGATGATGAAGAAGACGGTGTGCGCGGCGATTCTTCACCCATTCGCTACGACTCCAGACAAACCAGTTGACGGCGTATCGTCTGCCGACCCCAAACCGCATGGTTCAAATGGTGTTTGGAGCGTGTGGCAACCATGCAAGGTGGCGGACAGCATAGAATTCCCCCGAGGGCTGTCTTTTTGCTCCTCGTTTCCTTGATGTTTTTGACACCTCTCAGCCCGATGGCAGAGTTGTTCTCAAATGAAGCCGAAGCGGCCGCAGGAACGCGACACGTCTACGAATTCAGCGATGGTTCGGTCGAACATGTGGCCTTGTACCAAGGCGCCAATCCTGACATGGGTGCGTCCGTTTCCCTCCCCCGTGGTGCCTACGTGACCGACGTGAGCATGACCCTCTCGGGTGCATCTGCCACCGGGTGGTCGCAAATCGTGGCCGATGACCGGGTGCATTGGATTCGCGGTGCTGAGAGCGCTGTCGATGACCGTTCAGGCGACTTGACCTTGGGCTTGGACAACATCAGTCGCAACTTCCTGCCCCACGGAAACGACGCTTATGTCGACCCCAATTCAGATGCTTGGCTGGACAACGGCTCCTATGCTTTGCGGCAGCCCCACACGTCCAACGCCACCGAGTCGCTCTACTCACAGCAGTTGACGAAGACGTCGTCGAGTTTCATGGCTCAAAGCCAAGGGGCCATTCTCAAGCACCACGATTGGTTGTTCCTTTCCACGTGGTCATCTTCCACGTTCCACAACATCGTCGAACGCTTGTATCCAAACAACGCTTCACGGGAATCGGTCATTACCCTCGACAAGGCGTCGTGCACCTTGCCCCAGAAGCATTCCTCTTCCTATTACGGCTACTATGGTTTCCGAGACTGGACCGTCACCGATGACGAGCGCTTGTTCGGAATTCTCTCTGGTTATCGCTACACCTACGGGTCCACCGCACCGGTCAACTATCATCGTGTGATGGAGATGGACATCTCTCGTGATGACACATGGACGTGCATTGACTCCTACGATATTTCACCCTCTGTCGGTGAATACACGGGCATCGCCTACGACAGGGACACCGGAAAAGTGTGGGTGGCTCACAACGCCATGAATCGGCTCTATTCCTATGATTTCGCTGGGGATGGAACCTCGACCTACACCCGCAGTCAAGAGTACTACAGCTACACCTCGGCTTCCGGTTCCAGTTGGGAGTGTGGCGGAACATACAGCAGCAGCCAGAAGCAGATGCTACGTGGTTTGGAAGTCAACGGCTCCACCTTTTACATGCGCTGTCAGGAAGACTCGCCCTACAACGACCGAGACCAACTTGAGGCCTGGTCCGTCTCAGGCACCTCCTCTTCCCTCATCCCCGAATCGACAACCCGTCAGATTTCTCGCCTAGGCTACGGTCTCCAGTTTGACGGCGAGCGCTTCGTGACGGTTGACAGTGGCTACTCAACATGGTCAAGCGCTACGCTGTATTATCGCGAGTTCGGGACCGGTTGGATGTACGAGACCACGCCTGCTCCCGGAACCACCACATGGTACGGTGAGGTCGTTGAATCTGGAGAGGATATTCTCTCTGCCAATGTTGAGACCTACTGGTCCGCAGCCTCCATCGGCGACCGCGTTGATTACTGGATCTCGGCTGACAACGGAACGCACTGGGAAGAAGTGGAATCTGAGTCCACCATCCACTTTGACTACCCCGGCAAGGAACTCGTTTGGAAGGCCCAACTCATCGGCTCATCGGCCGTTTCGTGGTGGATTGACATCGAATACGCCACCGCCTACCAAACATCTGGGGATTGGACCTCGCCTCACTTTAACGCTGGGACCAAGGTCGGGAAAGTTCGCCCACAATGGACGGCTGATGTTCCCGCAGGAACATCGCTGCAAGTCGTGGTCTCCAACGACAACGGCAGCACGTGGTTGGATGCTTCCAACAATCAGGAACGAAGTTTCCCAACCGAAGCAGCGGGGAGCACCCTGCGCTACGCCGTCTTCATGACCTCGACCGACGACGGCCTGACCCCTTCCATTGACAGTTTTACTCTCGAATACGAGGAAGGTTATCCTGACCGGCCCATGCTTGATATTGGCGGGGACGGGACCTATGATTGGGAATCGGATATCTTCCTTAACGAGTCCTCCGTGGTCGCCTCCGATGATTCACCCGTGGGTGCCGTGGTGAAACGTGCGCCCACATTGGTGGACGCCTTTAACGACCACATCCCCGAAAACGGTGATGGTTCAGTTGACATCCCCATTGCCGTAAAAGCGGCGAGTTCGGGCCGAGTGAAACTCTCCAATATTGACATCACCTACGCTATGCAAACACGCGCCGTTGGCGCATCGTTTGAGGGCGGTCTGGCCGCCCCTGACGGGTTGTACAGGAACTTCATCACCCGCGTCGCACCCGGCGATGAAGTGGACCATGTGACCAAGGCCGTTATCGCCATTGAGCACACCCACGGCGATAACCCTTCATTCACCTGGCAGCGTGGCGATGTGTGCAGCGTGAATTCCGATGCGGGCGAGATCGTCGTGTTTGATGCTGCAAATTGCACCTCAACAGAGGATGCTGACGGTGTGGTCTCAATTTGGATGCCCACAAAGGTCAACTGGTCCTGGAACGATGAAGGCAGTGCAGAGGCTATCATCACCGTGGAAGATGATTTTGGTGTTGCCGTGAATCAATGGACCACCGCAGAAATGGAACTGGTTGTCGAAAACGACATTCAACTCGACGGTCTACGCGTTTGGGAAGAAACGGGCCGTCAACTCTTCCCCATGGATTGGGTCCGAGGTGGATTCAACCTCAGTTTCAGTGGTTCCATCCACTTCCAAGATTCTCAATTGATGCCTCCTGCGGGGAGTTTCTCTCTGCGAATCATTGGTCAAAACGTAACCTACGATGGTGACCCACTGGGTGAACCTGTCGTCCTCTACGAAGAAGTCAACCCTGCCTTTGGGGCTTACAACATGACCTTTACCTCGCCCATTGAGTCCCAACCGGGTGGCATGATCTTCTATGTTCAGGCGGTGAATTTGGAAAACGGTTCAACCTTCACCAACCCCAATTACAATTCCATCCGCTTGATTCTTGACGGAAACTCGCCCCTTGTTTTGAGTGCCACACCAATGGACGGTGAAGAACGCCATGCTGGTGCATCCGGCGTTGGTCAATCCGTCTCCGTGGTCGTCCAAGATTCAGTGGACCCTCCTCGTCAACTCAATCTCCATTACTGGGTCGGATGCAAGGCCAGCGAAGCCATCGGTTGCACCGACTACAACTTTGATGGCTTGCCCAATGAAGATGAATACGAACTGGTCGTCTTGGGTTCACCTGAAACACGAGCAGGTGGCCTCAACATCTTCGAGGGGCTGATCGATGATTCCATGTTGTTGCACAAACAACGTGTCTCATTCTATGTCTCTGGAGAGGATGAGCAAGACAACGAAATCGCGATGGGGCGTGGTCCTGTTTGCCCCGTTTCCTCAATCACCTGTGGCGACCGTCCCGGTGAAGTTCTCCCTGACTGGGACGCTGATTTGGTGACCTATCATATCCGTCAAGAATTCGAACCCGAGGTTGATTTGACCAACTCATCCATTCTCGGCCACGACGATTACGACCCGCTTCACCCCGGTGTTCCTTACACCGCCCGAATCAAACTCAGCGATACCAATGGATGGCAAGACATTCAATACGTTCAAGTCGCGCTTGCTGGTGATTTTGATGACGATGAATCCTCCTTGTTCATCTCCCTCGCCGAAGGCGATGATGGCCAACCAATGGCGGTCATGACATCGGGTTCGGATAACATCGCTGTGTCAAACCTCTATTCGACGGTCAGTCTTGAGGAAGGGAACGAATCGGTGGTTATCATCGAGGCTCGCTTCCAATTGACCTGGATGTTCCCTGAAGCATACGATACCGACGGCGAGGCTCACTTCCTGCCGCGTATCAAGGTCACCGACATGCCCTGTAACGATAACGAGGTTGTGCCCTGTTTCGAAGTTGAGGAAGGTCTGGGCGACAACTGGTGGAGTTTGGACAACGACTTCCGGTTTGATACGCAGCCGGGGAAGATTCGAGCCATCGAACTGCGCAACAGCGAGAATCACTACAATTCTGAGAACTATGAAACCATCATCGGTGCCGGCCAGGCCCTCCGTGTTTCTGGACGTGTTCTCTTTGCTGAGGACGAGACGCCGGCGCCGCCTGGCTCGTTTGATGTCGTCTTCGGAGACTACGAGAACAATTGGCGCACCTCAACCCGAGAAGACGGTGAATTCAGTCTGGACCTGCTCGTTCCATCGGTTCGCTCGGGCCGTCTTGACCTGCGGTTGAGCATGGACGATATGCCTGGATTCGCCCTTGACGAAACAGCGTTCTCACCGAGGGTTCGCTTGGCGGTTGACAGCGCTCGGCCGACCATTGACAGCATCTCACTCAACGGTGTGCCTCAAGGCTCCCCTCTCTCCATCGGAGATGCCAGCAACCTCGAGGTCATCCTCATCACCAACGATGAGAACGGCTTCGATACAGGCGAGGCAGCCGTCCTCCACTACCGGGTCAAAGCAGGGGAAGCCGAAATTTCTCGAGGCAGCGTGCTCTTGCCCGACATCACGCCCTTCGGCCAGCAGTATTTCTGGAGCGGGTCCCTCGACCTAACCGATTCCGGTGCGACGACCTTGTTGCCTTCCTATGCCGTTGATGTCTGGGTTTCAGGTTCCGACGAAGCAGGCAACCCCTATGATACGGACTCAAATTCCATGAGTGAACCCTTTGCGTCGTGGCCTCTGGCCCTGGTCGGACCTCGCGTTGACCTACAAGACCCGTCCACAAGCATGCAATGGGATGTGCCAAGCCCCTATGTGGGTGACACCTCGAAGATGGTGGTCAACACCAATAATCTCGGTGGCAACGGTGATGTTACCTTTGCGCTCCAGGAACTTGTTGATGGTGGCTTTTGGTCAACGGTCACTTCGGTTGAGCTTCAGGCCACTGCTGGCAACCCGCTCACCGCCTCCCTGCCTGTGACCGCTGACGGCCCTGTTGGCTCAAGCATTGAATACCGTGTTCTGGTGTTGGTCGACGGTGTTGAAATGGATCGCCACACCGTTGATTCATTGCTCATCAAGGAAGAGACGGTACGAGATGGCGAGGCACTCACGCAACAACTTTCCACAGACGTGTTTAGCGTGTCGCTCTTCATCATCGCGCTTGCTTCGGTTTCCTTCGGTCTCTACGCCATGGTCCTGCGCCGTCGCATGCTCGCTCCCGAATCAGAGGAAGAACTCGCAGACCAGACCGATGTGGTGGCTGAAGAGATGAAGTCCGGCAAGGCTGTCCCTGAACTCGCGCAACCGCCCGCACCGACGGGACCCATTCCACCACCACCGGGCTCGGTGAGCCCCGTACCTCCCGCACCAACTGCGGCCAGCCCAGTTCCACCGCCCCCCAGTGGTCCAGACCGAACAAAGCCTGCGCCCGTTCCGCCCACCGGTCTTCCTGACGGATGGACCCAGGAACAGTGGAACTCGTACGGTTGGCAATACATCGATGCACTTTCCAAGAAGTGAGTGTGCCTCGCATGTCCAGCGATTCAGTTGACGGCTTGGTGACGCTGACGGAGCGTACGGTGAACCTCATCAAGCAACTCAACATGCCCTTAGTTGAGGTCTCGTTGGTGCTTCAGAAGCACATCAATCAACTCATGGAAACGTTGAACCAACATTTGCAAGCGACCGGCCAACGTGTCAATGAGCGTGTTCAATCTCCATGGCCGGTTGAGGTGCCAGAATCTGCATCTCAATCCAATTTTGCACTGGAGAAGGTCATGGACATCGTCGACCAGCAGCGCATGGATATTCTCGATACCCTGATTCGGGTCACCCTCATCGAGATTGATGTGACGGTGGTGGAAGCCCTTCTGGCCCTACGCCAGTGGGAACACCTCGCTCGCACACAACTCGCTTCAGCAACGGGTCCGGGTCAACTGTTCTCGCCCCTTGATGTTCCTGATGACTGGTAGGCAGAGATTCAAAAAGCGCCTCTGCAAGCGCTGAGTATGGCACGGCGTGCCCCGCTGACCTTTCTGCTCGTGAGCATGATGCTCGCATGTGGGCTATCGGGTTGCTTGGGTGATGAGGCGCTTGATTTGCTTCCCGAAAAGAAGGGTGTGCCAGGCGGACTTACGCTGGCCTGTCTTCGCAGCAGCATGTACACGTCCATGGTCATCGAGATTGACCATGAACCCGGTTACCGTCCATTCACCAGCAGCACGGATATGCTGGTCGACCGGCTGGAGCAGGTGTGTGACAAACCGTCGGGAATATCCATCAAGTACTCCGAAGTCTCCTTCAATCACGATGGTACATGGTCGGCGCAAGATGTGCGAGACAAAGGTTGGGAGACCAAAGACCAATCACCACGAGATGGGACGACGCTTTACTGGCAGGTCTTGTTCCCTGCAGGCACCTACGAAACCGATTCGGTACTGGGTGTCGCTGTTGATGCATCAACCGTGGCCTTGTTCAGCGACTCCATTGATGAAGCAGACGGACCGTTCGGTCGTCCATCCGTTGAGGATGTTGAGAACAGTGTTCTTGTTCACGAAGTTGGGCATCTGCTCGGTTTGGTCAATTTGGTCTACCAGTCACCGGTTGACCATGAAGACGACGAACATCCAGGTCATTCCAACAACGATGAATCCGTCATGTATTGGGCGGTTGAATCGGCTGACCTTTCCAACTTTATATTCGGCGAATTGCCCAATGAATTTGATGCCGACGACCTCGCCGATTTGGCTGGATTGGCCGATGGCAGCATCGCCATTCGGGATCAACTCTGGTCCTGAACCTGTCCCATGGCCGATACGGCATCTCGCCATGCATCGATGATGGACCACAGATAGAGACCAATCCACAACAGGACGGTGAAGGCAAGGGGTATTTGCAGGAACGACCATTCAAACCCACGTCGGTGTTGACGATTGAAATGTTGGCCCAAGAACAAGAAGGGAACTGCAGCAAGCAAGGCAGCGACGAGTGGACGTAGGGCACCCCATGTCCCTACACCAAAGGTGATTTCTCTCCAAATCTCCTTCACGATTCGGACGGGGAGGATGCCTTTCTTGCTGGATTCGGTTTCGGGGGTGAACTGCACCACCAACTCCTCTTCCATGAGGTGCGGTGTGCTCCACTCCTTGTCAAGATGACGCAGGCAAACAGGGAGGATGTATCAAAAACCCGTGCGACTCTTGTTGAGCATGGACTCAACAATGAAGGTGCTCGTCACCGGGTTTGAGCCCTTTGGAGGTCATGAGACCAACATCAGTCAACTCGTTGTTTCAAGCATGGCTGGTGCTCGAACGCTGGCGTGTCCTTGGACGAACGAACCTCTTCGGGTCAGCGTTGAAGTTGATGTCCTTCCGGTTGATTCAACAGGTGCTCAGCGAACAGCCGGCCGGCTTCACGAGGGCGAACGATGGGACGCGATTCTTCATGTCGGCCTCTGCGATTCGTGCGAAGTACCCCGAGTTGAGCGATTGGCACAGGACCACCTGAACATGCGGATGCCCGATAATGCGGGTCGCCATGTGGTTGGAGCCACACTGGATGGAGAAGGTGACCGAGGTTGTTGGGTGGACACAACGGTATGGAATCCAGCGCTTTTCCCGATGGCTTACACGCTCTCAACGGATGCAGGTGCCTACATATGCAACGAAACGTACCATGCAACGCTCAAAGCCTTGTGTGAGGTTGATACGCATGGCCCGCTACCTCCACCGGCCATCTTTTTGCATTTACCCAGCGAGAAACACATGTCGGTTGAAGTTGGCGAGGCCTTTGTCGACGTTTGCGTTGCTCATCTCTTGCGCCCATATCAGGGTGAGCCAGTGCATGTTGTGGCTGCTGCCGTCTTGCAGGATGGTGGCTATCTCGTTACACGACGAAGTCCTGAGGAAGCCGACGCAGGACAATGGGAATTTCCCGGAGGTAAATGCGACCCCGGTGAGGATTGGAGGGAAGCCATCGCTCGGGAGTTGCAAGAAGAGCTTTCCCTTGAGGTCAGCCCACGCCACCCGCTCGGTTCTTGGTACCGTCAACGAGATGGGGACGGGTTTGTGATTCACCTCATCGCCTGTGGCTTGGTTAACCGTGATAGTGTTCCCTCGTTAACGGTGCATGATGCCGCCATGTGGAGGGGAGCGTCATCGCCATCTCCGCCTTCATGGGCCGGCCGAGACGGGGAGATGGATGCCTTTTTGCAAGACAGCATCAAATCCACGTAGATGACTCGCCGTCTTCATCCATCGAACGCTCGTCGTTAATGTGGCGTGGAACTTGACTCCTGCCAGCATGCCATGTCGCTGCCTGCAACCAATCACCCAGGCCTTTTCCTGCGATGCTGATTTCAAACACGCCTCCAAGGGGACGGTCTCCGGGTATGGGGAAGGCAATTTTTCCAGCGACAGCAGCCAAACGGGCGATGTGAAACGTTGTCGTTTCTTCCTTCATGTTGACCGACATGGCGTCCAAGGCCGTGTCAAGAATTCGCTGCTCGTGAAGTTGGTTGAGAAAGGTCGCTAAGGAGAGGTCTTCAAAGGACCATGTTTGGTCTGAGCCGCGACCAAACGAAGGCTCGTCTGGCAACATATCAACTTCCGCATCTGGGAAAATACGCTGCAGAGCGTCGAGGATCCTTCGTGGGGAATCAGCCCCTGAGAGGGTGGTGCGTACGACGGTGGCGAAGCCTTCACCCGTACCCGTAAGTCGGAGACGAGAGCCTTCCATGTATCGGGGACGGGTTGCTCCTCAAAGAACATGCGGCACGCACCCGCGATTGGCGAAGAGGTGAAAACCGCCTCGGTTCAGCCGAGCCCATGGGTGGAGACCAGATGCCGGTGCTGGCCACGGTCATTCCCGTCCTCAACGAAGAGCGCTTTATCGAACGGTGCCTCAAGAGTTTACTCAATCAATCCCTCCCCGCTTCCCAACACATGATTTTGGTCCTTGATGGTGGTTCACAGGACGGAACGGTTGCCGCCGTTGAACGGCTCATCTCCGAACATCAGGGAGAGGCATGGCCGCGGTTGGTTTTGGAAATGAACCCCCAAAGAACGGTTCCCCATGCGAGAAACCTTGCGCTGACGATGCTGCCCGAGAGCGTGGAGTTCATGGTCGAGATGATCGGCCACGCTACGGTTGATGCCGACCACCTTGAGCAACGTCTTCTGGCTTGGAAGGCATGCGAAGCCGAGGTGCCAGAGCGTTTGGCAGGTGTTGGTGTTCGGGTTGCTGAAGACGGGCATGAGCGCACCCGCATCGGGGATTGGGTCGAAGGTGCGCTTGCATCTCCCCTCGGGAGGAGCGGTGGTCAATTCAGTCAATTCACCAAGGCAGAACCGACCAATGTACCTGCTTTTGTCATGCATCGTCGCGAAGCGCTTTCAGCGGTTGGCGGCTGGGATGAAGCCTTCATCACAAGCCAAGACAGTGACCTTTCCATGCGACTCTTGAAAGCAGGCTACCACCTCTATCGCCATCCAGCAACCACGGTAAAAATGCACAAGCGAAGCGGGCTCAAGCAGTGGTGGAAGATGGGTCACCGCTATGGTTTCTGGAGAACCAAGGTTCTGCTCAAACATCCTAAGCGTGCAAAATGGCAAGAATTTTTGCCGCTCGCAGGTCTGTTGCTCTCCGCCGTATTGTTCGGCCTTTCCTCGCCCTGGGCCTTGTTTCCACTCCTCCTTTACGGCCTTGCGTTGATGGCCGGTGGAGCCCTTGAAGCCCTTCGTCAACGACGTCCCTCGTCTCTGTTGGGCGTCCCGTTTTGCCTCTTGATGCTCCACACCAGTTTCTCGCTCGGTCTTGTGGACGGTTTGCTTCGCAAAGGTCGCTTACCCAACGACCGTGGCTGAACACAAGAAGCCAATAGATACATGAGGGCCTCTAAGGACCACACAGGTGAAGCACATGGCAGAGAACAAGGGTCTCACCAGTCGGAGTTTGAGTGCGCTGCCACTCCTCCTCATGGGGGTGACCCATCTGTCCCTTCCTCCATTGCAGTCCATGTTTTCCATCGAGCCCATGCTCATGTACGCTTGGTACGCCGTAGCGATTCTCTTGGGCGTGGTTGTTTACCGTCGTTCAGGCGTGGTCAAAGACCATGAGTACAACCGTGCCAAAGCCATGAGGAAAATCAAGCACGTCTATGAGGCTGAGGAAGCTGGTGTTTGGTCAAGAGACGTTGCGCTTGATGGAACGATGGACCAACAAACGCAGATGGGTCTGTCTCGCTCAATTTCAGAAATTTCTGGTGAAGCGCCCGAAATGGAATTGGACGATGAGGCCAAAGTTGAGGTTCGCATGCTCAATGAGGCTGACCACATTGTCAAAGCCAATGCTCGTGTTTCCGGAAGCGCAAGTCTAGACGATGAGGTCATCACTGGTACCATCGGTGCCCAGCGAAAGGCGGGCCCAATGGATCGTTTTCTGGACGGTCTGTTCGGTCTCTTCGGCTTTGATAGCCGTGCCGACCGTGAAGCCGAGCGTCAGGCGAGGTTGCGCCAAGCGGCCACATCAGCCCCTGTCACCGCTCAACGTCCTGTTGCACCTCTTCGCTTGAACAAATCCAACGACGATTCCGAAGTCAACATGACGTCAATGAGCGATTCTGGTGGGATTGAAACGGTCATGACCACCTCGGGACAGGTCAAAAGCGATGTTGAAGTTCCCTCTTCGATCAAACAGGTTCCTGCGGTTTCAGAATCACTGGAGAGCATGGCCATGATGGGACAAGCACCCTCCGCCACCACACAAATTGCAACAACCGGGCCACAATGTCGAGGCTGTTCTGCCCCCGTTAGCCCAAGTGAACGCTTTTGCCCGCATTGTGGTCTTGACCTTTGAGAACGAGGCGTGAGGTTCAAAGCAGGTCCCTCATCGTGTTGAGCGAGGACGAGGCCATGACCGACAAACGAGACTACTACGAGGTCTTGGGTGTTGAAAAATCAGCCACGGCCGGGGATTTGAAGAACGCCTTTCGTCGGTTGGCCAGAAAATACCATCCTGACCGAAGCACGGAGGAGGATGCTGAGGACCGTTTCAAAGAAATTCAAGAGGCCTACGCCGTCCTCTCTGACGATCAAAAACGTGCACATTACGACCGATTTGGCCATGACGGTCCACAAGGTTCTCCCTTCGGAGGTTTCGGAGGGGGTATCAACATCAATCTCGAGGACATCCTCGGTGGTGACTTTTTCTCATCCTTCTTCGGTGGAGGTTCCCGGCGAAGACAACAACGACGAGGCAACGATATCCTCCTTCGTCATTCGGTTGACCTCGAAGATGTTTACTTGGGCAGCGAACAAGAAGTCGTGCTTGATTTGCCCGAACCGTGTTCAACGTGCGAGGGTACAGGTGCTAAGGGTGGAGAACTCAAGACCTGCACCTCCTGTTCTGGTCAAGGTCAAGTTCGTATCCGCCAGCAAGTGGGCCCCTTCATCCAAGAATCGGTTCAAGCCTGTCAGGACTGCGCTGGTCGTGGCAAGGTGGCCGAGCACCCATGCAGTGCCTGTGATGGCCGAGGGCAGGAGATGAAATCCAACACCTTGCGCTTCAACGTCCCAGAAGGGGCAGAGGGAGGAACACGGCTACGAATGCGAGGAAAGGGTGAGCCTGCACCACGCGGGGTTGGTGAAGCGGGTGATCTCTTCATTGAACTTGAAATTGAACCGCATCGATGGTTTGAGCGCTCCGGCTCCGACCTCATCATGTCCCTGCCGCTGGGTTATGCTGACCTTCTGTTGGGCACCACAGTTGAGCTTGAGCATCTCGATGGAAAACCGCTCGTCATCAAGGTGCCAGCCCACTCAAATTCTGGTGAGACCGTTGAAATTCGAAAGCGAGGTTTGCCACGACAACGAGGAGGGGGACGTGGTGATGTTGTCGTCTTGCTCAAGTTGCACATGCCAAAGAAGGTCCCAAAGGCGGTCAAGAAAAGCCTGGAAGGACTTCGGGCGGACCTCGCACCAAAGGACACCGAGCAAAGCATTCTGGATGACACGAACGAGCGAAGGCGCTCATGAGGATGCGTCGTTTCGTACCAGTGATTCTGGAATTCGTGCCGCAAAGGGCTCGCCGTCCATGCGACCGTTGAGCTCAAGGTCGACTTGGGCGGCGGTTCCGTTCAATTCAACCACCAGGTATGTTCGATGGCCAGGGCCCATGGTGTCAAGGAACACCTCCTCTCCTTGGAATAAGAAACGAGGTTCAACATGGACGACTTCGTAAGCCTCCCCCTCTGGGGCGTCAAAGCGTAGTGCAGCCAAGTCCCACGTGCCGTTGATGACGTGGACGCCAACCACGACAGGCCAAGCCCCTTCTGTGGTCGCAAGCCGTTCGTCGACACGCCAGACGGCGAGGGCCACGTCTTCTGTTCGGTGTTCCAATCGCTGAGGACCCCACGCTTCCAGACCGTCTTGCCACTCAAGTTGAGCAACGGCGTGGAGTGCTTTGGCCATGTCGGTTCGGGCTTGCTTGACGTTGCTTTCGCCGCTGTCAAGGCGGGAGGTGTACCATGCGAGTCGCTGTTTCTTTTCAGCAACGGATGCAGCGTAGGATTTTGACCGTTGAACATGGATGATGAGGTACACGACGGGCAGAAGAAACAGGATGCCCATGAACCACCGTGCGATGTTGCCCCAATAGACCGCATCATCGCTTGGAGGGAACCACGGTTCTTCACCCTCATCGATGAGGGAATACGATGCTTGGAGAACATACGTTCGTGGTTCAACATCTTCACCCCACAAATGAGGTGTGGCCTCAGAAGCGTTTTGGAATCGAATCTGGAGGAAATGTGTACCTCGGCCAACTTGAAGACCAATCTTGAGTTGGTCGCCAACCGGTTGTGTGATGTCAGTTGCGAGGGTCTCAGAGGTTGCTTGGTCCATGTCCCAGAGTTGCAATTCTAGGCCTTCAATAGGGCCATCCACCACAAACTGGACGAAATGAATGGAGTCTTCCCATCCATCAACAACCAGTCGATAGGTGTCGGTTGTGTCGTGAACGGCGAGCGTAAGTTGCCCGCTCGTGGCTTCCGTCAAATTAAGGACGGGCCATGAGGTGTTGTCGACCTGGAGGTTTTCGGGAAGGTGGGATGGTGCGTCAACATGGCTGTGGTCTGCGAAGCTCTCGAGGTGAACATCCAGAGAAAACACGGGGGTGTTGACGATGTTGATGCGCCCGACCTCCACATCCGGGTAAGGATAGACCACGATTGTTTCACCGGCTTGGAGGACATGACTTGCCCCTTTCACCCAAGCGCCGTCAAGTAATTGGTCAACACTGACATCAACAGTGCCGGCACGTGCTTGAAGGTGTATTGCCTCAACCTCGGACCAGTCGAAAGGTGAGGTCGTGTTGGCGTGGCCGACGATGTTGACGCCTTCAGTCAGGTTCAATCCGACCAATGTTTCAACGGCGCGGTGGGGGTGAAGGAGCACCTGCGCCCCCCACACGGCGTAAGCGTCGTCTGTGGAGAGTCGAGCCACGAAACGACCGTCATCCGGGGCTGTCCAATAGGCTGCTGCAACAGGTTGTTGACCGTTCTGGGAATAGGAGGCCGTGGACGAGAAATTCCCTGCAAGAACGTTTTCCTCATCGTCAGTCTGGTGATACATCTGCAGGTTGAGGGCATGGGTTGTGGCGAGCCATTGCCATTCCAACGTATCACCTTGCGAGGCGTTGAATACAAGGTATTCGGCCTCTGAGGCCTGGACATCACCCGCATGCAAGAACATCGCTTCGCTTGCGAGGTTGAGTTGAGAAGACAGGGAACCAGTTGACACATCAACACAATCGGCGGCTTGCACGCACACACCGAGATGAGCCGTTGAGGCCTCCGTTCCGGGTGAAGGGCGAACGGCGTGATGGTGCTCATCGTCAATGTCCTTGAGCACCATGAGCGTCACTGATTCAGCAGTGGTTGAAGACAAGGAGACTTCCAGGGTGGTCGTTTCTTCCACCTGAATGCTGAGCATGGACGTGCCGTGAGCGGTGGTGGTGATGCCACTCGGGGTGTCGTCAACATCAACGGTGCAGGATGTGCAGGACCATGAGAGGAGAGCGGACGAATCTGATGCAACTTGGATGTTCACCAACACGCTCTCTTCTGGAACGAGGTCAATGCTGTTCATGGCTTGGTCAAGCACAGCAGGCGTTTCGCTTTGTGCATCGGTGGAAGGTACCAGAACCAGCATCAAGAGGGTTGCCAGCAACACGGCACGTGCTCTGCGAGACGACCAACCCATGGTCTTGGGTAGGGGCGGGGTCTTTCAAATCCACCCCCGTTTGATGTTCAAACCCTTCAAGAAGCCAAGGCGTTAGCCCTGCTCATGGCCGATGTGCTGGGGCGTACCGTCTTGCATCGGGACCGTTATGCCCGTGTTTGGGGACTGGGAGACCGTAAAGCAGCGGCCGCCATGACGCCAACACTTGTGCTGATGGAGGATGATCCCTCCCTGCCCCTCACCTATGCAGCATTCACCACCTCGAGCACATCCTCGCTTCCCTCAACGCTCAGCGTGGCCTCTCGCGCTCCTTTTTCGCCGCCTGAATTCCAAGAAAACGGCCCTCACTATTCGGTCAATCTCGGCCATGTTCTTCCTCCTTCTCTTGAGGATGCAAATGCCGGTGAAGAGCAAGGGACCTCTTCGCTCTTGCCCGTTTCTTGGCAGCGGATGAACCACGACGAAGGTTTGACCGACACTTCCCTTGCTCCGGAAATTGTTGTCCTCACCGACGCACTTCAACTGGCGAGTCAACCCGGAAAACTTCCCCTTGCCTTGTTGACCCTGAAGCACCGATTCCCCGGTGCGCTCTTGTGGACACCTGGACTTGGTGGTCCCGATAACGTGGGGGTCCTCGCCTCGATGGGCGTGGATGTGTTTGATTTGGCGCGTTGCCGTGAAGCCGAGGCCAACGGCGTGCTCTTGACGGCCATGGGTCCACGCCTCCCTTTGCAGCATGAGGAGACCTCGTTGGAAGCCCAAGCCTATCATTTCATGAAAGCCTTGGATGAAGTGCGTTCGTCTGTGGAGCACGGAACTCTTCGTGGGCTGGCCGAAAAGCAAAGTTTGTCCAGCCCTCGTCTGGTCGAACATCTTCGTCGGCATCAGGCGTTGATGTGTGAACGAGAAGGCAACCTTGCCTCGCACCAACCGGCAACGACCGAGTTTCCATGTTATTCATCAAGCGCTCTTGTTGACCCATTGGTTGAAGATTGGGAGCGGTTCATGACCCACGACTATGAGGCGCCAGAAAAAGTGCGAGACGTCATGATTTTCCTGCCCTGTTCGGCTCGGAAGCCCTACCGTCTGTCGAAATCTCACGGTCAGTTCTTTCGTGCCATCGCCTCAACTGGATGTCATGAGGTCATGATGACCTCACCTCTCGGCCTTGTGCCCCGAGATTTGGAGGATGTTTGGCCCGCAGCGAATTATGATGTACCTGTCACCGGGGACTGGTCGTCCGACGAACTCGCCCGTGTACGGCGAATGCTCACTTCACTTGTGGAACGATTTGGCTACAAACGCATCATCAACCACACGAACATGGACCTTGATTTCTTGCACATCGACGTGGTTGATACCCGTCACGGGCAAGGCGCAACGCATTTCGACGCACTTCAGCGCTTGAGTGAGGCTGTCAAAGCCGCCGTGGCGGACTTTGGATTGCGAAATCAGAAGAACAACCAGCGATTGAAGGAGCAATTCATGAGCATCGCCCGCAAGACCACCGGAACGGATGCTTGGCTTGAGCAACTCAGTGTCAAAGGAAAGTTACCCCGGTGGCGCTTGGAGCACAACGGAACGCAGATGGCCGTATGGTCCATTGACCGAAATGGATTTTCGTTTTCTCGAGCCGCCATCGATTGGCTTCACGAGCACAACGCCCTCCGCGTCGTCCATTTGAAAGAAGACGCTGCTTGGCGAGGCGATGTCTTTTCCCAGATGGTGGAGCGTTTTGATACCTCCATTCGTCTCGGCGACGACCTTCGCATCCTTCAGAACGGAGAAGTCATCGGTTTGGCCAGGGCTGTTGCCCACGGCTGGGAGTGGGGAGGTACACCGGGAACGCTCGCCAAATCCCATCAGCGAAAGAAAAAGGCCTGAGCAAGTCCGAGGCTCTCCTTTGGCGGAGTGATTAAGAAGGGGAGATAAGTCGGAAGGCCGCTTGGTGGTGTGATATGGCACGTATGTACAAGTCCCGAAAAGGTCAGAGCGGCTCCTCTCGCCCTCACGTCAAGGAAGCTCCAGAGTGGTCTGAAACCGACAAAGATACGGTGCAGTCCCTCATTTTGGATTTGGCAAAGACCGGCCTGTCAACCGCTGAAATCGGCCCGGTTCTGCGAGACAAGCACGCTGTCCCCAATGTTCGCCTCGTGCTCGGCAAGCGCATTGGCCAAGTCCTGGCTGAAAACGACATGCTCGGGACCTACCCCGAGGACATGATGAACCTCATGCGCCAAGCTGTGGCCATCATCAACCACCTTGGTTCTGGCAACCACAAGGACATTCACAACAAGCGTGCTTTGGAAATCACGGAAGCAAAAATCCGCCGATTGGCCTCGTACTACATCGGTGAAAAGCGCCTCCCAAGCGATTGGCGCTACAAGCGAGATGAATTGCGCTTGATGGTTGAGTGAGCGATTCTTCGCCACGAACACCTTCATGAGGAACCCGCCGTTCCTCTCAATTGGTCCCATGCGAGATGTGTTTGCCTCACCGATTTTTTCGCCGGTGTCATCAGCGCTTATCGGCTACGGGGAGCGAATCAAGCAGGCTGATTTGGTCCACATCAGCGCTCCCGCTTCCCTCGAGGGCGTGTTAGCACTCGGCCAGTTGGAAGCGGCGTGTTTGGACCTCGGACTCAAATACCGACGTCGTCTCTACACCCCTCGCCATCATCTTCCACGTGACGCGCCGCCTGCATGGAGTGAGGAGGCCAAGGGGTTGACCGTCATCGCTGATGTCGAGGAGGCGACTTGGGAAGTGGGTGAACGCCCTGAAACAACTCACGTGCATCTCGTCCCACTGAATACGAGCGTTGAGATGGGTGAGAAAAACCGACGATTGAGCGGTGCACTTGACCCTGTGGTCCAAGCCGGTGCTCTGGCAGCGTGGTTAGCGCCAAACGGCCGACGGGTGCGAAAGATGCGGCCGTATATTTCCTTGGGCTTGTGGTTGCGCGGTGCCTTGGACACCAGCATGGACCCGGTTCACACGACGATGTTGAACCATCTCAAGGAGGAAGGCTCGGTGCGAATCGTTCCCCTTCCCGAGGTACAGGCTCCTGCCCCCGGAATGATTTCAGGTCTTTCTGAGCGTCAACTCAAACGCCTTTCGAAGGTGTGGACCACCATGGATGTTGACCAGCGCAGTCTGGCGTTGAGTGAACTCATTCTCCCCTGTTTACTGGAAAAGGGCCTCTCGACGCCTCGTTTGGAAGAATTGGTTTGGCACCGAATGGTGGTTGGTGATGCAGAAATGGACCTCGCGAGCCAAGCACACGCCATCAAAGAAGAATGGCCGGAAGACGAGAAAGCATCGAAATTGTACGCTTCTACCCTGCTTGACGAGTGGTTGAGTTCCGGTTTGTTGAAATCTGGCCAAGAAGCGACGGATTCAAACCGTTGAGGCCCCTCGGCGTGGTATGGCGATTGAACGATTGCTGACTGGGAACATCCAAAATCAACTCCAAGAGTTGATGTCAACAGAGGACTTGGTGATTGAAGCCTTCAAGGATTTGGTCAAGGATGAACTCAAAGCACATATTCGTACCAAGGTCGATGAAGACCCCGAGCTCAAGGCCGAGATTAAAGAGGCGGTCGCCTACTATTTCCATTCCAAAGCACGCAGCATTTACGCTGAATTGAAGGCTACTCGGGCTGCAACTCGATTGGGTCTTCGCCTTCTCCCAGATGAATTGCAGGGAGAGGTTGGTGAAGCCTTGGTGACCTTGTTCGAAAAGGAACTTGGAGCCCTTCTTGAGAAGGCACTTTGACCGTTTTTTCCTCACGGTCATGAGTTGAAGTTATGAGCCACAGGCTCTTGGGTCATTTGAGAACCAATGCGACAGGCCCTTCTTCTCACGTTTGTTCTCGTGCTGACGGTTGCGTCACCGTTCCTCACGCATGCGGAAGCGAGCGATAGCGAAGACACCCTTGTGTGCTGTGATGCAGCGCCTGTTGAACTGTACCTCATTGGCAGTGATGCCAACAAGCGATTGACGCCGTTCATCGCAGATTTGGCCGAAGATCCACAAAGTGTCAGTGTTGAAACTTCAATCACCTCGCAAGAGACCATTGGTCGTTGGCTCCTCCCAAACACTTGGGCGGGCACGGTTCCCTCCTCAACATGGGCGTTTTCCATCAATTACGAGGTCGCCAACGCGGCAGGTGTCCAACTGAACGCCACGGTCACGGTGAGCGTGGGTTCCAAAAGTTTCAGCGCAGAAACACAACCGGGGTCTTCCTTCCTTGCTCAAGGGCAGGGCTCCCTGAGTCTCGATATCGATGTGGATTCATTCTCCACCAGTGGTTCTTCCAACATCGAGGTTGAATTGACCGTTCAGGCGGTGTTGTTCAGCGTACCTGCCGCTGATGCGAAGTTGGAATTTTTCTGGGGCAGCGAATCAGAGGATTCCAGTCTAGAAGCCACCATTCCCCTGCTCGATATTTTCATGGTTGAACCTGAGGTTGAGGGTTCCGATGTTTACCTCGCCGTTCGATTGGATTCTCCATGGGGCCTGACCACCTTGGCGATGGCTGAATCCATCATGCTGAAGGTCAACGGTGTTCCCGTTTCTGGCGACCCCATTGAAACTGCGGTTGGGGAAACGGTTCGTGTGACATGGACGTGGACGGGAGCTGCTGGCGGTGAAGAAACCATCAATGTCGAGGTTGAATTGCAATTCCAACCTGGTCAGCCGTCTCTACGCGGCTCCACAACCTACACCATTGAGACCTTTGATACGGGCGGTGGAACCGGTACGTACTATCCTCCAGATGAACCGTTGCGCACCGATGGTGGAGGAAGCAGCATGGTCCTCGACATCAGCATGACGCTTGAACAGAAAGACGGCGGCCTCATGCTCGAACGCGTTACCACCATCACCGTCGACGACGAAATCGCCTTTTGGATGCGTTGGGGAATGGACCATATCGGGGATGAGAATCCCGCCCTGTCTCCCATGCTTCGGGCGTTCTCGGCCGGGCCAGTGACCGATGAAGACCGTGTCAGCCGCTTTGTTGAAGATGTTGAACTCGCAGAATTTGAACGTCAAATGGTCAACCTTGGGCCGATGTACATGAACGCTGGTTTGGGTTTGGATACCGAGGAATTACTGGGTGATTTCAGAGCGTTTAACGAGTTGAAAATTGAGGTGGACCTCAACGGCCAATCCGCCGTCATCAACCACCCGGTGACCCTTCGCTTTTCAACCACTGAACTTGTGACCGACGGCAAGCGCATCGACCTGCTGAGAAATTTCATTGTGGTCCAACCTGCCCCGCTTTGGAGTGATT
>JAYYBT010000065.1:0-6007 GCA_036162675.1 Thermoplasmatota archaeon | reverse complement strand
AGAACAAATTGTGAAACCCGGTGTTCGTATACCCTACGACGCCAGTCAAATCCACGGCATTTACAACGAGGACGTCCGCAACAAGCCACCACTGGCAGAAGTCGCTGATGAACTGGCCGAGTTGATTGAAGGCGCCATCCTTGTGGGTCACAACGTACGAAGTTTTGACTACGCCATGCTGAAAACGGAATTCCTGCGGCTCGGTCGCCTCCCTCCTCAACCCAAGGCCATCATGGACACGCGGGAATTGGTTCGCCGACTTCGCCTTCCCCGACCCCATAACCTCGGTGCTCTTTGTCAACGCCACGGCATTCGACTTGAAGCGGCTCACACGGCGGCGGCTGATGCAGCGGCGACCATGTTGTTGTTCTGGCGTCTGTCCGTTGAACATGCCGCTGCCTTCCGAAAATCGCTACCTGAACTCGAGCGCTGGATTGCTCACGGCGACCAGCCCAAAGATGCCTCGGAATTAGGTCGTGGCCTTGACGACTTGGTGCCGGTTGATGCACTGGGAAAAATTCGTGAGGATGGAGATGAACTTGTTCTAGCCTTTGGCCGCCACCGTGGTCGCTACCTCTCCGAAGTTCAGGCCAACGATGCGTCCTACATTGGATGGCTCCTTTCCTCATCCAGTGGTTTGGAATGTGAGGCAACCAAGGAACGCATCAAAGAGCATCTCCGCTCATGAGGAGGGGCGTTCGTACGGCACATCGTCAGGCATGGGCGACCATGGAAGGACATCGCACCACGGGCCAATCCGCCAGGTGCCCCGCCCCGTCATGACCGAGCCAAGGAACATCGGACCTTGGTGGCCCGACGCTTGAAGTTCTTCGAGGACTTCTTTGCCGCGCCCGTCAAACCTCGCTGAGATTTGATGGCCCGTCGGGATGGCGCGGCCGGTCTCATCAAGCGGTTCACAGAGTTCCAACACCGCAGCGCCCGATGAGGTCTCGTAGCGATGGAGCAGCACAACAGCATCACAGAAATCACCCTGATGCAATGTGCCCGATGCTTGACGCCACGTCCACCAGTGCGGGCACCAGGCTTTCCAATCGCAAAAGCCACCGCAACTGTCTGGACCGGGTGTGGGTGCCATGGGCATGGTGGTTGGTTGGGTCGCTTCCCAAGCAGCGTAAGCCTGCTCGAGAACGCTCTCGCCTTCAGCGGCCCATTTGGACGCTGTCTTGGTGTACCATCCTTCGGTGCGAACGGGGGGTGCGGCCGGGTTGTTGGCAAGAAGAATGTCTCGGTACATGCGAAGTTGGCGGTTGACCTCGGGCTTGAGTTCCTTGGTGGGGGCGTTTCCTGTCTTCAGGTCGGCCACCAACCAACCTTGCATTTCACCTGCATCGTCCACATCAGCGAACAGAAGGTCAAGGCGCCCCATCAGACGGCCGTCGCTGGTTTTGAGTTCACCTTCAACGGCGATGGTCAACGATTGGAGGTGTCGCCACAGGGCGATGGTCACCTGCTCGTGGTTGAGGTGCTTCGCTCCAATGTGGTCAAGGAGCAAGACGATGCCCCCGCGCTGTTGTTTCTTGGCTTCGCTCCATTTTGCATCCTTCCAATCGGGTCGCCGAGGCGTGGCCATGAAGGCCGCTTTTTCCTCGTCCCAACGTGCTTTGAGAAAACGCTCGGCCTGAAGCGGAAGCCAACCGGCTTCTCCGTCGTCCCTGCCCGCCAAGTCCATGTTGAGCAAATCCTCAATCGAAGCGTGAACGGCGGTTCCTAAGGAGGCGGCCATGCCCGCTTTGCGTGGAAGTCGTTGACGGCTCAGCCAGTACATCCGAGGGCATGTCTCGTAGCGATTCCAAGCGGAGGGTGAGAGCTGATGCGCTCGTTGCGTCTCAGATGCGCCCTCATCCATGCCTTGAGGTGAGCGTCGTTGATGATGAAGGTTTGGTGACCAAACGGGGAAAGTGTTGAAGGGCAGCGGACTCCACCCTGCTTCATGGATAGCCCCAGCCTGCGAATCAACGCGTCCATTGAGAACGAGAATGCCATGGTCATCGCCTGCTTCCCAAGCGTCGGTATGGTCTCCAGCATCGTGGCTCACTACCTCATCGACCATCTTGACCTTGAGTTCGTGGGCGGCCTGGTCGACGAACGTTTGCCAGCCCTTGCCATGATCAATGAAGGTGTTCCGCTTCCGCCCATTCGCGCCTATGCCGGCAAGCCTCAGTGCACCATTGAGGGGTGCGACCAAGTCATCCTGCTCATGAGTGAGATGGTGGTGCCGGAGTCGCTGGTCCACAAGATCGTCTGGGCGCTCTTTGAGTGGTCGAAGGAACATCAAGTCTTGGCGGGAGTCGTTGTGGATGCCTTCGCCAAAGCAGGCATGAAGAGCGGCATGGACGGGGTGGACCCCGTGGTTGAGTACGAAGACACCGACGAGATTGATGTCGTGGGCATCGGCTGCAATGATACGGTTCGAACGATGCTGAAAGAGATGAACATCCCCTTGTTGGAAACGGGTGTTATTCGTGGCATGAACGCCGGCATACTCAGCGAAGCCTCGCGCCGGGGCCTCGGGACGATGTCCATCATGGTGGAAGCCGACCCTCGTTGGCCGGACGCACGAGCCGCTGCTGCGTTGATTGAGCGACTGAACATCTTGTTGCCCACCATCGACCTCCCACAAGAGCCCTTGCTCGCAGAAGCGGAGATGTTGGAGGCCCAAATTTCAGCCTTGATGGAGTCGGCAGGCGGGTCGGAAAAAGGCAGCCCGTCGTCGAACGCCATGCTCTATGGCTGATCATCCAAGGAAATCAGAAAGCGAAGATTGCCCGTTCGTTGTGGGTTGTTCTTCTTCCACGGCAGGTGCTTCTTCTTCAGATGCCCCCCCAAGTTGAGCGTTGAGGTCTTCCTCCGACCAGACCGCCACCCCGAGGTCGGTGGCTTTGGTCAATTTCGACCCTGCCTTTTCTCCAGCGACCAGTACGCTGAGTTTGGCTGACACGCTGCCCACCACCTTTCCGCCAGCATCGATGATGCGTTGTTGAATGTCCTTTCGAGGAGCTGACAACGTTCCCGTCACGCAGAAGGTCATGCCAACAAATGGCCCAGCAACCGATTTGACAACTTCTTTTTCGATGGTGAGGAGGCTGACCAGGTCTTCCACGAGGTTTCGTCGCACGTGGAGCCCATCTCGGAACTGGAGAGCCACGATTTCGCCCACGCCCTCAAGGTCGAGCACTCGCCGGATGGCTTGGTTGTGGCCGTAAGGCTTGCCAGAATCATCAAGCTCAGGACCGAACCGTTCATCGCCGGGTTGAGCATGAGCATCGTCCAACCATGCGAGCAGCCCTTGAGCATCTCCAAGCGTGGAGGCCATGGCGGAAGCCAATTCCGGGCCAATACCCGGCAAACCGAGCGCGTGGAGGAATTTTCCAAGCGACATGCTTCGGGCCTTGTCGACCTCACGCAGCACATTCGTCGCTGACTTTTCGCCCATGCGCTCCAACTTCAGAAGGTCGTCCATGGAGAGCCGGTACAGGTCGGCGCACGAGCGAATATATCCTGCATCCAGCAACTGGTCAACAAGTTTCTCACCCACCCCGTCAAGTTCCAAAGCGCGACACCAGTACAACACCGAGCGACTGGTCCGAGCCTCACAGAAGAGATTCATGCACTTGAGAAAGGCCCCTTCCACCTCCACCGACCCGAGGCAAGCAGGACAAGCGGTTGGTGTGGGGATAGGGGCGGAGGCCGGCAAGATGCCCGTGAACGCTTCACCATCGGCGTGAAAGCGACCGTTGAGGTCGTCTTGGGTGGCTGGCCCTAACGCTTGTTCGATTTTGGGAATGACATCGCCTCGCCGAACGATGAGAACCTTATCGCCGATGTTGATGCCGAGGCGGTCAACCTCACCCACGTTGTGCAAGGTGGTGTTCTCAACGGTTACACCGCCCACTCGCTGCGGAGCAATACGAGCGACCGGCGTGATGTTCCCCGTCCGGCCCGTTTGCCATTCCACATCCAGCAGCACCGAGTGAGCTTCTTCGGGCGGAAATTTCCACGCCAATGCCCAGCGAGGATGGTGGGCGGTCATGCCCAATTGCTCGCGCTGAGCAAGGTTGTCCAGTTTGAACACCACGCCATCGATTTCGAACGCGTAGCCGCTGCGTTTGCTCGTCCATGCAACGGTCGCTTCGTCGAGGAGTTGGGCGGCCTTGGAGGGGGAGTCCCCGTCGTGGAGTTCCCACGGTGCAGGCACAATACCGAGTTGGTCTTCCATCCACGCCAGCATGTCGGTGTCGTTGTCCATGTCGGGGACAGGGGCGCTGTCTGGATGGCGGTGGTCGCCAAGGGGAACTTGGGCATCGTAGGCTTGGAACACAAGGTCGGATGCATCGGCTTTCCCGTCGGCATGCTTCTGTCGCAGAGCGCCAGCGGCGAGGTTGCGAGGGTTGGGTGATACATCCCTGTATTTTGCCTCAAAAACGGCAAGCGGCATAACAACTTCACCCCGAACATGAACGTCGACGGGCAAGGGAAGCGTGTGGGGGACGTTGGCGATTTTGCGAGCGTTTCGAGTGACGTCCTCGCCTCGCTCTCCGCTCCCTCGGGTCGCAGCACGAACCAGCCGGCCCATCCGATATTCAAGCGAAAGGGCCGAGCCGTCCAGTTTTGGTTGGGAGAGGAAGCGAGTCGCCCCCGAGGTTGTGGTGTTGACGAAGTGGTTCAACTCCTCAGATGAGGTGGCCTTGTCCAAACTGCGCATGGGGAAGAGGTGGTCCACTTTGACACTCCCCGGAGCGATGTCGGCCCCCACACGGCTGAGTTGTGGGTGGTCCGGATCAAGGGCCTTGAGTTCGTCCCACAAGCGGTCGAATTCTGCATCGCTGAGTTCGGGTTGAGCGAGGTTGTAGTAGAGGTGCGAATGGTGAGCGATTTGCTCCGCCAATGAGGCGATACGCGCCTCATCTGCCTCGGAGAAAGCACCGGCTTCGCCCATGGACGGAACAGGGGTGCGACAGGCTATGAAGCATCGCTTTTTGACCCCTCAATTGAACTTGAGCGCCACGAATTCACTGTTCTCAAGTGGACAGCGCGTCATGATGGCTTGGCTCAAAATACGGAGATGGATTTCGGCGACCACATGGACGGTGGCCGAAAACATGTGGCCGGCATGAGGCTTCAGGTCGTCATCGGAAAACGTCGCATGAAGGTGGGTGAACGCCTGACCGTTTTCTCGGCGAGCGAGGTTGCCTTGGAGCGTGACGAGTTCGGCGCCGCTCTCAAGGGTCACGCGATGGTACACGTGGTCGTCGTCCATGTACCCGTACGTGCTGTCGCGAGTACGTCCGATGCCGCTGGTGATGGCTGCGGCATCAAAACCAACGGTGTCGGCGAGCCCTTGAAGCGAAGCGTGGATTTCCTCGCCCGGGTCCAATCGCACAAACAGGTCGTCACCGCTTCGGGTCCACTCCATGGTCAAGGCTTGCGTTGGCGGGTCATGAGGCTGCCGTTCACTCGCTCTCGTCGGCCACCTCGCCGCTCCGTGCTTGCTCCATGGCCTTGATGTATTCCCGAGCGACGCGAAGAGAATCCGGATCGCCACCCAACGGCAAGGGGCCGAATGGGCCCCAACCGTTTCGAAGCAGCATGATGCGACGTTTAGGTTGCCGTTTGGCCAAACGTAGACGCTCCCAAGGGTAGCGTTGACCGTCGGCGAAGAGGTGGGTTGAGGTGATGGCATAGCGCTTGGGAATGAGCAAAGAGATGAGGTGTAGAGCGAGGAAGACATCCCAAAGAATGGCGTAGATGATGGGGGTGTTGCTCGCTTCAAGCAAGGCCCATGGAAGCACCATCATGGCGGCCATTGAGCCGAGGTTTCCCCACTGGCGCACCATTTCGTGAACACCTTCACTCGCCCAAGCAAAACCGCCCCCCGCAAGTGAGCCGAGTTCGGGGACGTCCCGTCGCTGCTTGGTTAGCCAATAGGCGTCCCATGCCACAATGGCAGCGAGAACGACAACGGCCGCCATCGCCACGTGTTCTGCAG
>JAYYBT010000064.1:0-9889 GCA_036162675.1 Thermoplasmatota archaeon | reverse complement strand
TTCCAGCATCTCGTCGGAAAGCAGCGGTTCAAGCGGTCCGTTTCGAATGAGGTCACGAATGACGACATAGTTGAGGCGTTCTCGTTGAGCCTGTGTCACCGTCAGACGCTTGTCGTCCATGCCGATCATCTCCCACAAACGGCCTTGCCGACGAACGAGGTTGTTGGCTTCAGAATCAAGAATCGTGTACCGCTCAATCATCTGTTGAAGGATGTTCTCAAACTCGTTGTCCGTGGTGAACGAAGGTGCAGTGGGCGCCTCCTGAAGCAACGTCTCAACAAGTTCACGACGAATGTTCTCTTCCTCTTCGGTCAATTGAGGCTCCAAACCAAACCAGAGGATGGTTCCGCCGCCGTCATCGTCCGCTGGGGGTTCGTAAATGTGAACGAAAATGGGTTCGCGGGTGACGTAGATCAAATTGAGCGGGCGCTGCTTCTTGGCGTCTCGGTCAAGAGGGCCGTAATACATCGGCCGTGAACCGTAGCGCATCTCGAAATCCCGAACCCACTCCGCAACGTGCGGGTAGGCGGCCATGACGCCGTTGAGGTCGCCCTTGGCAAATCGAGGTTCGTCGCTCATGCTTCTCCTCTCCTCAACTCACGGCCGTGATGTCCACGATGAAGCCCATACCCGGCTCAACTCGCCATCCAATGGATGTTTGAATCGGCCCTGCTGCCCGAAGGAAGCGGGTGATGATGATGTTGCGCTTGAGTTCCCCTCCGATCATGGCGTTTTCCAAATCGAGCACCACTTCTGCTGATGCACGTAGGGTGTGTAGGAGGGAGTGATCCATTTCTTCGGGGTCTGCACAAAGCATGAATGAACGACCGTCGGAAGCGATTTTTCGGAGTTGTTGTATCAACGCAAAATGGTCGGCCTTCGTGCCTTCCTCGGGCATCAACGAACTGGCTGAATCCAAGACGATGACGTCGGCTGCAGGGATGGCAGGACTGCTCAACACCTCCTGAAGGCTGACGTCTTGACGTGAGTCGGCGATGGTGCCGTACCTGCTCAAGACCATCACCTGGCCCTTGCGCATGGCTTCGGTCATACCGTATCCAATGCTCTCCATCTGCTCAACCCAACCGCGGGTCGTCAGTTCTGTCGTGATGACCAAGACCTTGACGCCGTTGGAAACCATGCCGTGAATGAGGCGTTGGGCGATGAGGGATTTTCCCGCACCGACCTTGCCTTGAAGCAAGTACAACGAACGATTTGGCAACCGTAGACCCATGGAGTCCGCAAGCGAATCCGTTTCCACTTCAAAGGGGAAACCATCCTCAACCGGCTTGTGGGCCGTGATAAACGGGTTGTCATCAAACGACATTCAACCTCACCTCCGCACTGGCTGATGCTGAGTGCGTGTAGCCTGCCACGCGCTCGGATAAACCAACAAAGTACACCGAGATGTCTTCGCCGTCCAAAAATGTCCACGAACCATTGGTGAGCACCACCTGAAGCAAGTCTCCGGGGTTCCATTCGGTTCCGCTGGGAAGCACGCTCTCCGTACTGGAAGTCGGTGCGTCGCCGTTGACCAGAACCTCGTACGTCGTGGTGTCCAAGTCGTAGGCACCGGTGTTGACGAAGTACAGCGTGATGGTCTTTGCAGTGCTGTTGTAGGCCACCATGGCGGGATCCCCCGCAAGGGCAACGCTGACATCGTCCCTATCGGCCGAAGCACGCTCGTTTGTTTGGACAACCCGAACCGCATTGCTCCATTCGGAGATAAGCACCGCGCTGGCTCCGCCTGAAATCAGCAACGCCGTGATGAGCATGATCATCGAAGAAGCACCTCCGTCTGCCATATCATCACCACAACCCTGAGCCAACGGTGGTTGGGCCCACCGTCAGTGTCATTCGTTCATCGCCCGGCAATCCGGTGTCAAACCAGTTTAGGAACAGCGTTTCCCCCGAGAACCACAAGTTGGTTCGAGGTGGATTGTAAACGGTCGAAAACTGCGTAGCGTTCTGACCGTCAAGGAACATCCAAACATCATCGTGGGCGATGGTGGTGGAGCCTGTGTTGGTCAGGTTGGCGTAGAGCACATGACCACGTACTGCGGTCAGGCTGGCTGCTGAACTCGGCGTTCCGCCACCGTTCACGACCAAGGTCGGGAGCGAGGAATAATTTCCGTGGCTGGTGACCACCACGGAGGTGATGGCTCCCGTTACGTTTGTCGTGTAGGTCGCAGAAAATCCGCCGTTTCCGCCGGAGGCTTCAATCGTGCCTCCGCTGCTGTAGCCTGCGCCGCCGTCAGCGATGGTGACATCAACGATGGCGCCGGTGAAAATCACCGCATCGTCAATGCTAATGGTCGGTATGGGTTCGTCGGCATCTTCAATCCGGTCAACACCGGATTCAATTTGCAACGAGATGGCCTGATAGGCCATGGAGAACACCACCAGCATCGAAATGCCGATAATGAGCCCCCCTACACCGACCGAAGCACCCATGTCACTCTTCACCTCGAAGCATGTGGAGCTGTCGCCATGACGAAACCAAAGCCGAGAACACCAGCAGTTGCCGATGTGGCAAATGGTCTTCAAGCGCAGTTTCCGGGTCGCCGGGTTCTGCCAACTGAACGATGGCAAGAACGGCGTCGCCCTCCTCCTGAGTGAGCATTCCGGATTCCATGGCCTTCTGCGTGAAACTCACGGCGGCCATGCCGGACATGTGATCAAGGAGCAGAGCAGCGACCGTGGGCGCACCCGTGCTGGATTGGTTGCCGGACCCGCTTGAACGAGGGGCGACGAGGAACGGGTTGGCTGCCAAGGCTTGCGCCTCGTACAACTCAACCAGTTGACCCTGGTCGTCTTCCATCATGCGAGATGAACCACCGACTTCCACCACTTCACCGCTGGCGGTGATGATGCGGTCGCCGGTTGCGCCGTCAGCGTCGTCCTCGGATGCTTCGCCGTCGATACCTTCGCCGTCAGCGTCGGTTTCTGTGTTAACAGAAACGCCCTCATCAAGGCGGTGTTCCACCATGCGCAGGACGTCTTCAACCATGTCAAGACGGCTGCTGATGAGGCGCTCAAGGCCAGAGGTGTCCACCGTCGCAGGGGCGGCTGGCACCGGCGTGGGCGCTGGTGCAAGTGAAGCCGCCACGTTGGGGACGCTTTGTTGGCTGTTAATGCGAGCTCGTGTTGGTCCGGGGGAAATGGTCCACGCATCCTCTTCTGTGAGCATTCCCTGTTCGGGAAACGGCACCTGTTCAATGGCCACGTTGGCCAAGATTTTCAGGCGCTCTTCACTCAAGTTTTGGTCTGCGCTTTTGTTTCCACCCGAGTTTCCACTAAATGGCCATGCCATTGTAAAAACCTCCATTCCAAGATATCACCGAAGTGATGTCTTGGAGGGATCAAACAACAAGTGCACCTGCGGTGTCGTCGTCAACGTTGAAGGTCTCGAAGGTCGAGCCCCCGTTAGCAACGTGAAGGTAGAGTTGAGCCTCGCCGTCGTCCACAAGGACTGCGTCTGCGGAACAATCATCGCCGCCACTGGCGTCGATGGTCAATCGGTAGGCGGTACCTGGCATGAGGTCGTTACCGACCAAGGCCGTACCGTCCATCTCAACATAGGCCATTTCAGCACCTGCACCCGTGCCAGCATCTGAATCACCTTCAACCGCTCCGTTTTCACAGAACATCTGGAAGGTCACTTGGTTGATGTTGGTGATTTCACTGCCCGGAGCCAGTTTCACGAACACCATGTAACTTGTCCCTGCAGCGGCAGTGTCGACGAAGGCCGTGTCAATGAAGAGCTTGCCTGCCATGTTGTCAGCGGTGTCATCACCAGCAGTCTGAGCGTTTTGTTGCAACTTCTCAGCCGTTTGGATGATGACAGCAGCCGCAACTGCAGCCACAAGAATGAGGGCAATGAAGACGATCATGGCGCCAATACCGATGGCAGCCACGTTGTCTCGGGATTCGTTGTTGGTCTTCAAATGACCACCGCCCCAGCAGTAACGTCGCCGCCGTAGTTGAGAACTTCGAAGGTTTGACCTCCTCCACCTGCTTGGAACAGGATGGTGTGCTCAGCGTTGGCCGTTGGGTTGCAGTTGGCCGTCGTCAACGAGGTGACGTAGGTGTTTCCTGCTGCAATGGTCGTAGCAGACGTACCGGTATCACCGATGATGTGGGTTGCACCTGCAGGGGTGATCGCCAAGTCATCTTCGTCCACACCGGCAGCACACACGATGGTCCACTGAATGTCTTCTGTGACCACATCGTCTGAACCGGGGGCAAGTTCGAAGGTCACGTCAAGTTGGTTTGCACCACCAACAATGACGTTGACCACGAACAAACGGGCTGCCATGGAGTCCGTTGTGTCTTGTCCGGTCGTCTGTGCGTTCTGCTGCAACTTTTCGGCCGTCTGGATGATGACCGCAGCTGCCACCGCAGCAACCAGAATCAGGGCAATGAAGACAATCATTGCACCAATACCGATCGCAGCGATGTTATCGCTTTGTTCGTTCTTTCTTTCGTTTTTCATGTTTTTCACCATTTTTTTGTTTTTTCCCCCGCCTCTGCGGGTGGAACAGGATGCGGTCAAAGAGCACCTCCTTGACCGAGGTTGATGCGAAGTGGCATGCGAATGACAGCCACTTCGTCAGGAGCGAGATTGCGGATGAACGGCACTTCATCGGTGGAATATCCTGACGGAATCCACGGCGTGAGCAGCACTTCGGAAAGCGGCTCCATGGCCCGATTTTGAACACGCATGGTCACCGTGATTTCGCCCGAGCGCATCTCGTAGGCGGTGGCCACCGAGAGTTTTCGAGTAAGCGGTATGTCCTCAGACGAGAGGCGGTAGTCCGGCTGAATGTCAAAGCGTAGAGGGATGTTACCGCCCGGGGCGATGATGGGCAAATCCACATTCGGTGGGTTCGCCGTCCAACCCTCGGGAACAGGTGGCTTGAGCCGCAACATCGGCATGGGAATCGGGCCGTCGTTGATGATGCGAACCAGCAAGACCCCCGTCTCACCACCGGCTGGCCAGCGCGTGTCCACGCCCATCCAGAAGTGACGGAACAAGAACGGGTTGAGCGTTGACGTGTTGCCACCGATCATGTCTTCGAGCAAATCTTCGACCTCTTCGGTTGAGGCACGAATGTCGCCAATTTCGGCCGCAGCGGTGGCTTCGCGCAACTTGTAGAGAATGCGCTCTGCTTCTTCAAGGGAAATGTGCTTGTGGACCAAGAGGCGATGAAGCATGGCGATGCTTCGGCGAAGGTGGAGGACATCCTCTTCCAACTCCTCAAGGGTGCGTTCGGCTCGCTTCAACGTCTTCTTGGCCTTCCCGAGTTGATGCAGGCTCAAGTGGACCTTGACCTCGCCCAAATCCATATCGGTCTCGGCCAAGGAGGGATTCTCTCGCTTCGCTGCTTGCCTGGCGATGCGCTCCAGAGTTTGGGAGGCTTCGCGAATGCCCTGCTCGCGCAGTGCTCGCTCTTCTCGCATCACATCGTCGGGGACATTTGCTCCATCGTCAGACATCGCTTTCCACCTCCGAAGTTGTTGAGAAATCAAGGTCAGCAGCAGGTTGCTTGCTCGCATCGTCTTCGGCCTCAGGAGCCTCCTCGCCGAGGATGGCGCTGAAGTCAAGGCCGTCATCAGCAAGGTCGTTCAAGAGACGTGCTGGGTCGCTGAGGTCGCGCTCAATGCGAATCGACTTGATCTCAGCGTCCGTCATGCGGCCGTAGAGGTTGCCGTACATCTTGTCCGAGCGCTTCAGAAGATACCAGACGCCGACCATGATGATGAGGAAATACGACGCCATAACCACGAGGTTATCGCTATCGGTTGACAGTTGAGGTGGCAATCCAAGCACGATGGCCAGCATACCCAATACGGGGATGGAGAGGATGATGGTGAGTTGTCGGCGGCTGTCTTTGAGCGCTTCAAAGTGGTCGGAATAAACGGTGGAGATGCCTTTCCGAGCGCGCTGATAGTCTTCATGAATCAAACGGAACTCATCACTGCTCTTCCACGTCATGCGCCAAATCCACAAGGCACAGAGCGCCAACACGACCGGACCCCAATACATGACGGTGAAGAGGTGGAAGGCGAATCCGAAGGCGATGACGCCAGCATAAACACCGCCGAGTTGCCATTTTTCGGATTGGCTGGCCAACCGGATGAAGATGAAGGAGAGGAGGGCGGCGACCACACAGGCGATGAACGCCACCGAGAGGTCGGGCGACCAAGATTGAACCGTTTCCCTTCCAAAGTCTTGCCCTGATTCTCGCAGAGCAACAGAACTGTCATCGCTTTCGTCATTGCCCGCCCCGACAAAGGCGAACGAGAGCGAAGCATCGCACAGGATGTCCTTGTCAACTTCCCACCAATCGATGGTGGCCGGCATCACGTTCCATGTGAAGGTGTGCTCTTGGGTGGCGTTGAGAAGAGGGTGAGGGTCGGGTGTGCTCAAAATGTCAACATCCCCGTGGCAGTCCAACAAAGCCGACACACCGTAGACTTGAGCGGTCCCGCTGTTGCGGACGGTGATGGAATACGTCGTCTCAACACCCTCGAGGAATGCATCGGGGTCAGCCGGTCCTTGAGCGATGATTTCTGGATTGGCAAAGACAGCCAAATTGTACGTGAAGGTGTCTTCTTCAAACACTGAATAGCCGCTGTTTTCGTCAGGATGGTACAGCCGGAAGGTCAAATCCCAACCGTCCCCAGGCGCAATCCAAGGCGTTGAAGGGGCGTTGATGACCAACTGTATGGGGTCGGATGTGACCCAAGGCTGTCGGCTTGGTAAGGTGATTCTGGACTCGGGACCAAGCGAGGTTGGACCGCAATAGGCCGACATGTTCAGCGGGTAGTCGGTGTCGCCAACCCGAACGGCAAATGACCAGTCGTAGAAGGAAGCGTTCTGGCCAGTTTGTTCTTCCACGTCCAACAGGCGTTCTGCACGACAGAGTTCCAGTTCGTAAGCAACAGCGCTCTCCGGTCCGGTCGGGATGTGAGAATACGTGATGGGGATGACCTGTTCGCCATTTTTTCCGTCGCCGACGGCGACATCGCCCTGTTCAAAGAAACGGTTCATTCGCAGTTCGGTGTAATACTCGGCGCTGCCTTGAACGGCGTCTTCCTTCGGGTCGAGGGTGACCACGAGGTTGGCTGCCAACGTCAACGGTGGTTGCATGGAGACGCTACGAACGGAAAAGACGAGGTCTTCAGGGACGCCTCTGCGAAGCAGAAGAGAGGAAGGGGCTGCGTCAATCTCCCAATCCGTGCTGGGCGTGGTTAGACCAGCTTGGAAAAGGGCGTAGGTGATGTTGACTTCAACATCCTTGTTGCCGGTGTTGATCACCGTTACATCCCAGGAGCGACTGATGCCTCGGTGGTAGTCCATGGTGGTCGGCCAATCTTCAACTTCGACGATAAACAACGGAGCGACAATGAAGTTGAACCGGTGGACTTCCAATTCCTCAAGAGTGGAGGCGTTGAGTACGCGCATCGTGACCGGATGGAGTACACCGTTGAGCATGCTATCGTCGTCGCTGAGCGCCGGAACTTCGACCTCAAACGAACCGGTGCTCGACTCGCCCACATCGAGGGTGAGTGAAACAGACGCCGGCGTAACGCTCCAATTATCGGAAACGGTCGTCTCAATGATGATGTTTTCAACGAGGTTGCCGTTGTTGATGATGGAATAATCAACGCTTTGCGTTTCTCCGGGAACCACACCGATTTCATCGAGGGTGCTCAAGACAATGCCGTGCTGTTCGCTGATGTTCGCCAAAATGTTGGCCGAGAGGTTGAGGCCAGAGTCGGCGTTGGAAACCCAGACCGTGGCGTAGTAATTGGCAGCCGCCAGCGCATCGGTGGTTGGCGTGAGTCGCACGCGAACCGTGGATTCGTAGCCGGCACCGATCTGAACGACGCTGGGCGTTTCCAAAACATAGTCAATTTCTCCGGCGTTGGAGGTGTCAAGATAGACTGCAAACTGGGCGGGGGTGTTGCCGTCGTTGCTGATGACCACGCTCGTGGTGATGGTGTCACCGATGGACATGTTCACCGTTTGACTGGAAGGAGACAGTGAGGCATTGACCTTCTCGCCCACACGCACTGGAACGTCAAAGGTCGTGATGGAGATGCCCGTACTCATTTCTTGAATTTCGATAGCGATGGTTTCGATGCTGTTGGCAGGCGCATCGGGTTCGGTGGTGACCACCAGCGGGAAGGTGACGATGTGGTCGGATACATTGGAAGGATGGTTGGCCACATCGGCGGGGACGTCGATGACGGTGGTTGAAGGCATGATGCTGGAGGTAGAGAAGGAAACATCCCATCCGTCGGGAACATCGTCGAGAATGAGGCGATAGGAGGTCATGTTGTTGCCCGTGTTGGCCAAATCAATGTCAAAGGACGTCTCCTCGCCCACCATGGCATCCAAGATGGTACCGTTGTGGCCAACCGCATCCAAAACGGGCGGGATGTTGATGGTCAAGGTCTGTGTGATGGCGGTTGGAATGACGTTTGAACTGCTGTGAGCAGCGCTCAAACTCGGTGTGGCGGTGAGCGGGACGCTCAATGAACCCGCAACCGAGTAATTGTCGGCTGGACCCTGAACGGTCATGACGGCGTGGGCGGTCTCACCCAATTCCATACCCGGAAGTGAGGTTGGCGTCAGCCCAATGGCCCAACGCGAGGCTTCGAGGAAGCCACCCGATGAGTCGGATGTGAAAACGGGCGTTCCAAGCGACAACGTGGTGTCAACCGTTTCGGTAAGTTCGGTGACAAGGTTGTGGCGAACCTCCACATCCAGGTCCAAAATTTCCAGCAAGCCTTGCCCTTGCTGGGCGAGCAGCACCTGTTCCACCGTCATGTCGATGTTGGTTGTCGGCAAGCCAGGGTCAACCACGATAACGGGGAGAATTTGAACGGGCGTTGAATCCACCTTCGGAATGCCGCCATCAACCGAAACGGCTTGTGCCCAAACCGAAACTGTATCTCCGTGCCCATTGGCTTCGGCCTCAACCAGCGGATTTTTGATGACAGGCGGCGTTACCGTGAGTGTGACATTGACGGATTCTCCCGGAGCAAGCGTACCGGTGTAGGTGCTCGAAAAGGAGAGGTCCCAGTTGATCGGGTTCGATGAAATGCCACCTGAGAGCAGGAAGACCGTGTCTGCATTGCCTTCGTTGGTGATGTTCACTTGAAGTGGGAAAGGTTGCCCCGGCGTCAGGTCTTTGGTATCGGCGTCCATTTCAACGCTGACATTGTAAGATTCGCTAGTCACAACCGTGGTGGTGACCGTTCGTGAGATTTGATTGTCATTTGAGGATGTAAGGGTAAACGTCACAATTTCGGATTCGGTGAGCAAGGCCGTTGCAGGAACGGAAACGTAGACAGAGACATAACGGGTGGCGCCGGGCATGGCTGTTGGCGTGGTTGTCGTGGGAGTTACTGAACTCACCCATCCACGCACGTCGGAAACAGAAATGGAGTAACTGTCAACGCTGACGCCGGTGTTTTTGACAGAATAGGTGAGTTGAGATGTTTGACCGGGCTCGACGCTGCGATCGTGTGCCGCAGTCAGTTCAAAATCAAACGAGGAAAAGACAACCGTTTGATTGAGGAATTCAACCGATTTCGTCCATGAAAGGCCCACGGCGTACATTTCCCCGATGACGGTGTATTGCCCCGAGAGGGACGTGGCATCAAACTGCATGTTGATCGTTGCAGGAAGCGCACCGCCAGCGTGCAGGGAGCCCGGCCGAACGGTGCCCAAGATTGCAGACGGGGCAGAGAAGGTGTTGCTTGGATTACCAACCTCGGTAAAATTCAGGTAAAATTGGGCCGATTGGTTCTTCACGCCGGTGTTGACGACATCGACGTTGAAGTCGTGAACCGTTGGCGACCAAACGACGCT